>CALRRC020000160.1:0-3571 GCA_943370515.1 Erythrobacter sanguineus
TAGATTGGGCATGGGTCAATGCTTGGGTCTCCACATCACTCGTGTACATTGGTCAGGTCTCACATACTTAGAACAATCAGAAGGCGCGCTTCCCCATGCTGGGGAACGAGTACCCACTCAATTTATAAGCCTAAACCATTTCAATGCAATTCACTATCTTGGTGCGTAAGCGTATACCCGAATTTGCATAAATAATTGATTAAATACGTATTTTTAGGGTGATTCCAAGATTACGGGCGATCGTTGCATTACCGTTAGGATAGGAGGCATCACCACACCGATGGATCTGCTTTGTATGACTAAGCCGCACAAACGCATTACTAATCGTGAATTCAAGCTCTTGATTAAGCCTCAGGGCCTGGATCGTTTGAGTCGCATCACGAAATTGAGCGAACAAATTCGCCTCTTTTGTAATAAGAAGAAAGTGGGATTCTTTCATCTTGATAATGCCAACACGGCATTACGCAATATCTATTTTTACGATACGGCTAGCGAGCACTTTCGGCAAAATAATCTCATTCTGCGGGTACGTGAGTCGCGTCAAAATATTTGGGTCGATGATTGGTGCGAGGTGACCTTAAAGCACCGTTCGCACGACATTAAAGATGCCATTGCCGTAGACCCTAGCCCCAACAAAGGGTTGAAGTACCGACTGCGTTTAAAAGAGGAGATATTGCGTGGCGATAAATTGGGTTCAACGCGCGTCTTGTATTCGCACAATGCAATATTAGATGCGGTGTTACTCGATAACATCTTTGATCGCAGTTTTGCAGGTATTACCCGTTTTTTTCCTAAACTCAAAATTGAATCCCTCGAAAAAAAGACGCCGATCCGCATCGTGGGTGGCAGCACCAATAAAATTTTAGAGGCCTGCTTACCCTTGGGTAATTTGGTTTTTGGTGACGGCGTGCAGGCCCATTGCGAAATCGCCATCTGGATGCGCAGCGTCGGCGACCCGATTGTGGGCGAGCTTGCCTTTGCCTACCGCGTGACCGATGAGAATCGTACGCAAGCAAAAGCCCATAAACGGGCCGATGCCTTTTTTAGCGCATTGCAGTTTGAACTTGAAAATTGGCTAGAAATAGGCAGTACTAAAACTGCTTTGGTTTACGGTAAGCCGGAATAAAGCAAGCCGTGCAGACATCATCACCGAATCCATCCGCAGGCCTGAGTCAACCTAGCGTTCCATTAGTTGATCTGTTTCTGCAATTTTTGTTTGTGGGTGCCGTCAGCTTTGGCGGCGGCATTATTGCCTATGAGCGGATCCTATTGGTCGAGAAACGGAAGTGGCTTACTGCCGATCAGTTTATGGCTTACCTCGCTATCAGCCAAACCATGCCTGGTCTCAACTCCGTCAATTTAGCGGTCTTGACCGGCGACTACCTAAGAGGTATTAAGGGATCAATCATTGCCTTGCTCGGACTGGTACTGCCTGGCTCTGTCCTGGTTCTCTTGCTGGGCTTTGTCTATACCGCACTGACCGATCACGCGATCACGGTTTTACTATTAACGGGCATTGCGGCTGGGGCTACCGGCCTACTGGCAGCAGTTACGTATCGGATTGGTGACGAGCACTGGAAAAAACCCATCTCCCTTGTCCTCATTACTGTCACCTTTATTTTAATGAGCATCGTCAAACTACCGCTGCTGGAAGTGCTTGCGATTATGGCTCCCATCAGCCTTTTTATATATCGCCCCAAAGGCAGTGGCTAAATGATTCTGATTCACCTTGCCTTGACGTTTGGATTGCTGTCCTTGCTTGCAGTCGGGGGCGGAACTGCCGTCTTGCCTGAGATGCAATCGATCTTATTGCATGAGTTTGGCTTAACCCACGATCGATTTGTGCATGTTTACAGTCTTGGCCAATTGGCGCCGGGCCCCAATATGCTGATGGTGCTCGTGATTGGCTTGCAAGTCGCCGGAATGCTCGGCGCTGCCGTGGTTTTTTTATCTTTCTTCATTCCGTCCAGCGTCTTGTGTTTATTGGTAGGTCGGCTGTGGATCGACATGGGTGAAAGCCCTTGGCGTAGAGCCATTCAAAATGCACTGGAGCCAATCTCAATTGGCCTAATGGTCTCCGGGGTCTACGCCGTTGGAAAAGCCGCGGCTACGAGCCCCATTACCTTTGGGCTTGCTCTTATCGCTTTCATTATCCTAGTCCGCACCAAAGTGAATCCAGTCCTAGTTATTGTGGCGGCCGGAATATTGTTTGCGGTTCAAGGAATACTGTAAGGCCCTCTTTATTACTTCAGAGTAGTTATGAGGTCTGCGCCTCGAGCATTTGCATGCGAGGTGCGTAGTCTGCCTCGCCGTACTTTAAGAAGTTTTCACGGTGACGACGGTAATAGAGCAAACCCGCTTGAATGCTAGAAACAGATGCCCCCTGCTCTTGCATCTTGTCCCAGAGATTCCAGTCTTCTTGTGGATTAGACCGCTCAGCAAAGCGTTTTTGGTAACCAATTTTTTGACCTAAAACTGTGCGATACATCATCGAGCCATGGTGCAGGCCTTGCCGGTCCCAATACAAATCGCCTTGGTGAAGCTGGGTTTGGCCGGGAACACGCAAGGTGATCTCTGCCTTCAGTTCTCCAGTAACGACGATGTCATAGGTCACAACATCTGCCCCGGCATGGTTAGTTAGTAGCTCAATTGAATCGGAGCGCAGCCAATTATCGGCGCCAATAAAGAGAACGTACTCGGTCTCTACCCGAGAAAGCATGTCCTGAAAATTGGCTACGGTGCCTAAGTTGTGTGGGCGCAGAACGTACTCAATATCGGGATACAGTATCGGTAGATGGCTGCAGTCATGCGCGCCATCATCCACAAACAGAATGCGCTCAGGCATACAGCTTTGCGAGAGCAGCGATTCAATGCAATGTGCTGCGAGGTGCCCGTAGCGATACGAGGCAATAACAACTGTAATCATGGGCGCGATTAGAGCACAGTATTGCGACTCTTTGTTGACAGTCTATGGAATGGTGATGCAGGGCTTATAATGTATAGCTGCATCATCCATAATTACCTTATGAACTCTAGCACCTTAAAACACTATCTCCCCAATGCACTTGCAATCTTGATTGTGCTTGGCTATTACTTGGCGGGGCAGTATTTGGAGAATGCGAGTACCGCAGCTATTTTCAGAGAAGTGGATTTGCTGACGAGCAATATCATCTTGGTGATCGCTGCCATCACGATTGGTCTATTTGTGCCGCAGTATTGGGTGGTTTTTTTAATCAGCAGCGGATTTCTTGCAGCGACTTGGCTAACTCCAGACTTTGCCGCCCTTTTCGATGTCACCAATGACTTTATAACAGCGGCGATACTAGTCATT
Source organism: Erythrobacter sanguineus (assembly GCA_943370515.1). Classification (GTDB taxonomy): domain Bacteria; phylum Pseudomonadota; class Gammaproteobacteria; order Burkholderiales; family Burkholderiaceae; genus Polynucleobacter. The sequence continues at coordinate 3,332 of CALRRC020000160.1, forward strand.
CTCGGGTTTTCATCGATCGCTCACTTTGCGCGGCACTATCGATCTACAAAATACTGAGCTCTAAATTAGGCTGCCGAAGGTGCTGGGCGGAAAGGACGCCGCTCAATCCTAAGTGGCTTACTTTTTACTGGCCAGCAATACAAGTTCATTCAACTTAGCAAAGTATTTTTTCGACTTGGGCGTTAACTCTAGAAATTTCTTGCGATTGTCATCAAAAGAAGTGTAAACAATCAACTCTTT
>CALRRC020000161.1:0-3566 GCA_943370515.1 Erythrobacter sanguineus
GTTGATCGCCAATGACAAACCGCTGGTCGTTCGCTACCAAGGACAATTTTATTTTCCGATTTTACAGAGCCAGCCAGAGACGGTTTTTGGCGGTGACTTTGCTACTCCAACGGATTTTTTGGATCCGGATATTCGGCGCAACATTACTAGCAAGGGGAACTGGGCAGTGTATCCGCCAATCCCCTATAGCTTTGAGACTCTGAACTACTTTGCGAAGTCACCCAATCCAGCAGCGCCTTCCGTGGATAACTGGCTTGGCACCGATGACCGTGGGCGCGATGTGTTGGCGCGTTTAATTTACGGCTTTCGTTTATCTATCCTCTTTGGCCTTGCTTTGACATTCGTGGGCGTGACAGTGGGGATTATTACCGGCGCGCTCATGGGATTTTTTGGCGGTAAGTTCGATTTAATTACGCAGCGCGCTATTGAGATCTGGTCGGCGATGCCAGAGTTGTACTTGCTCATTATTTTTGCGTCGATTTTTACTCCGAGTATTTGGCTCTTGGTGGTTTTGTTAGCCGCATTTAGTTGGATGGGTTTATCCGATTACGTGCGCGCTGAATTTTTCCGCAACCGCGCTTTGGAATACGTGCGCGCAGCGCGGGCCTTGGGTTTAACCAATATGCAAATCATGCGACGCCATATTTTGCCCAACAGCTTAACGCCCGTGATTACCTTTTTGCCATTTCGTATGAGTGCGGCAATTCTATCCCTCACTAGCCTCGACTTTCTTGGTTTGGGTGTGCCTCCGGGTACGCCAAGTTTGGGCGAGCTCTTGGCTCAAGGCAAGGGCAATCTCGATGCATGGTGGATCTCCTTGTCCACCTTTGTTGTATTGGTCTCCACTTTGCTATTGCTCACCTTTATGGGCGAAGCCCTGCGCGATGCATTTGATTCCCGTAAGAGTGGCGCAGTATTGGGGGCGCGCTGATGAGCGAACAGTCAACATTAGTCACCCCTTTGCTGCGTTACGAAAATCTCTCGATTTCATTTGGATCCGGGCGACGTGAAAAGTTTGCTGTCAAAAATCTGAACCTGGAGATTGGCGTTGGCGAGCGCGTGGCACTGGTCGGTGAATCGGGTTCTGGAAAAACGCTATCTGCTTTGGCTCCACTGCGCCTCTTACCGGAGGGTGCCAAAGTAGACGGAAAATTAATTTGGACTCCGGTAAGCGCAAAGCAAACCGAATTAACGCCCACATTAACACCCCAATCGACTGACTTGCTTACGCTCTCAGAGCCTGCCATCCGAGAAATTCGGGGGCGCGACATTGCCATGATTTTTCAGGAGCCGATGACGGCTTTAAATCCGCTGTTTACGATTGGCAATCAAATCGTCGAAGCGGTCTTGGTGCATGAGCCCCTCACATCAAAAGCGGAATGCATAGAGAAAGCCATTGCACTTTTGCGTAAGACCGGCATTCCTGAACCAGAGCGCCGTTTTTATTCGTATCCACACCAACTGTCAGGCGGGCAGCGTCAGCGTGCCATGATTGCTATGGCCTTGGCCTGCAAGCCCCGTTTACTGATTGCCGATGAACCTACGACCGCTTTAGATGTTAGTTTGCGCATGCAAATCTTGGAACTCCTGATTGAGCTGCAAGCCGAGGCGAAGGGCGATCAGGGCATGAGTATCTTGCTCATTACCCACGACCTAAATTTAGTGCGCCATTTTGCTGAGCGTGTCGCAGTTTTAAATCAAGGAAATTTGATGGAGTGCGGAACCACCAAGCAGGTTTTTGAGCATCCTGAAAATACGTATACCCAAGCCTTAGTGAATAGCAAGCCGGTACGTGCGCTCTTGCCTGTAATGCCGCTAGCCCCAATGTTACTCAGTACCGAGAATCTCCACGTTTCCTATCCCGGATCAAAATCAGGAAACCCTCTACAGCTCTTGTCGATTTTTAAAAAACCACCGCGCCACACCGTGTTAAAAAAGGTGCAGTTTGAATTGCGCCAAGGACAGACCATTGGGGTGATTGGGGAATCTGGATCCGGCAAAACAACCTTAGGCATGGCGATTTTGGGCTTGCTGGGTGATTCTGCTGCCCATGTTGGCGGCACGGTTAATGTGCTCGGCAATGATTGGCAAGCGCTCGATTCTGCAGCTAGACGTAATCTGCGCTCCAGCTTGCAGGTGATTTTTCAAGATCCATTCGGATCGCTCTCGCCGCGCATGACTGTCTTGCAAATTGTGTCGGAAGGACTGGATGTTCATTTTCCTAATCTATCGGCGGCTGATCGCGAGGGCAGGGTGCTCGATATGCTCAAAGAGGTTGGACTAGATCGATCTGCTTTGCAGCGTTACCCTCATGAGTTTTCTGGAGGACAGCGCCAACGGATTGCGATTGCACGCGCCTTAGTATTGCGCCCACAAATTTTGGTCTTGGATGAACCCACCTCGGCCTTGGATGTATCGATCCAGAAGCAGGTGTTAGCGCTGCTGACCGAGCTGCAAAAAAAGTACAACCTGGCCTACCTCATGATTAGCCATGATTTGGCGGTGATTCGGGCGATGTCGCACCAAATCATGGTGTTAAAAGAAGGCAAGGTCGTGGAGTTTGGCGAGACCGAGGCCTTGATCGCACACCCCAAGCAGGCCTATACCAAGCAACTCTTTACTGCCGCTGAAATGACCTAGAGCACCATGGCAGTGCAATATTGCTTAAAAAATAGGCAATTCAACCCCACTTTAAGCTTAAATATCCAATATAAACAATGACTTAAGTTAAATAAGCTTGTTTGGAGGATTGTCAAAAGTTTGATACACTCGGGCGATGCCTATGTCTTTCAACCCCTCCTACTTTGCCCGCGGACTTGTCCGATCAGTCGCGCTGGTTTGTTCGCTCGTGGTTTGTACGGCTGCCGGAGCAAATGAGCAGACCAAAGAAGCGCCAGCCGAATCCTTCACGCAGGCGGGTAAGGCGTATTTCATTCGCGCTGCAGATAAGCTCGTGGATTCGGTATCGGGTCGTTCTGAGAATTTGATTAATCAGGCAATGGAACTCATTGGTGTGCGGTATCGCTGGAATATGGATATTCCGCAATCGGGTCTTGATGGCAGCGGTTTCGTTGCATACGTTTTCAAAGACAAGCTGAGCTTTTTGATTCCACGCAAATCATCCCAGATGAGCAAAGTAGGGAAGTCAATTACCCGCGATGATTTACAGCCTGGCGATTTAGTATTCTTTAACACCATGCGCATGACCTTCTCGCATGTTGGAATTTATGTCGGTGAGAATAAGTTCATACACTCACCGTCCAAAGGCGCCAGCATTCGGGTGGACGATATGACGAGCGTGTATTGGGATAAGCGTTTTGATGGTGCTCGTCGCCTTGATGGTAGTGATGAGTTTTCCGAGCAGGAACGCAAGAACCTCATGAATGAGATGAAGAAGTTTAAAAAACAGTCGCAGATGTTTTAAGCGCCGATTGCTGCTTTTATCTGAGCCATTTTTTCTTGAGTGGCAATTTCCCCAGCCAGTATTGCCGCGCTTCGCGCCTTAAAGTCAGCACCGCCCATTTGATGGAGTTTTGGTTGAATCACGATGTCGGCACTTTGCAGCT
>CALRRC020000162.1:0-3548 GCA_943370515.1 Erythrobacter sanguineus
CCGCATGTATTGGAGTTTGCAGATGATCCCCATCACATTCTGCGTGAGGCTGACCGAGTTCTCGTGCCTGAGGGTCGACTCATTTTGTCTGGATTTAATCCTGCGAGCCTCTGGGGTGTTCGGCAATACCTTGGCAGCTTAATTGGGAAGCCATTTTTACCCAGAGAGGGTCAGTTCATTAATCTATTGCGTATCCGTGACTGGTTAAAGTTACTGAATTTCTCCTTGGATCGAGGTCACTTTGCCTGCTACAAGTTCCCCCTGCAAGGCGAGTCAGCCATTGCGCGCATGAACTACCTTGAGCCTATGGGCAATCGGTGGTGGCCTATTTTTGGCGCGGTATTTATGGTCTCTGCGGTCAAACGTCACCCCGGCATGCGCCTAGTTGGTCGAGTCGTCCAAAAACGGCCATCGCCACTACGTCAACTCAATCCCGCGGTGGAGAGCAAAATACAGCCCACTGCTCCCCACAACCAACATGACCGCCATGAGCCAGCCTGACCCTTCTCTGCCTCACATCACTATTTACACCGATGGAGCCTGTAAAGGCAACCCAGGCCCTGGAGGCTGGGGGGCGGTATTGCGATCGGGCCAGCATGAACGGCATATGCATGGGGGCGCTGAACTAACCACCAACAACCGCATGGAGATGAGTGCGGTTATTCATGCGCTGCGTGCCTTGAAGCAACCCTCCACCGTTGCGCTGTACACCGACTCGCAGTATGTTCAAAAAGGGGTTACGGAATGGCTAGAAGGCTGGAAAAAGCGCCAATGGCGCACCTCCAGTCGCGAACCCGTTAAAAACGCTGACCTCTGGCAAGAGCTCGATGCCCTCCTGCCCGGTCACCAGATATCCTGGCATTGGGTCCGCGGCCACAATGGCCACCCCGGTAATGAGCTCGCCGATGCCCTAGCCAACCGTGGCGTTGATGAATTGCTTGCCAAGCGAAGTACTTAGAGCGCTTTCGTTAGGTAGTTTTAGCCTGTTTTTTAGGCTCGCCTGCTTTGCACCATGCCCAAAGGCTTATGAGAGAATGGGGTATCCAACAGCACCCATAGTGTTATTACTAGATACCTAAGAAAAACTGAGATCAATTGGCTGAAAACGCTCCAAAAACACCCTGGTTAAGCAAAGTTGTCGCGTCGCTATCGCAGGCCATCCAAAAGTTCAGCAACTACCTGCTGTCGAAAATCGCATTACTCTGGTCAAAAATTGACTTTGCCAGCGTATGGGCGTTTGCCATCCGCCGCAAATGGTGGCTTCTTGCTCTTGTGCTGATCCTAATTGCGGCCGATAAGACCTACGATCACTTTAATCCGCCTGCCAGCAAAAGAGGTGGGCCGCAAACGGTCAGTAGTGTAATTGTGGAACGCAAAGATGTTCCGTTCGTGATCGAGGCAACGGGCACTATTGCTGCCGCAAGCATTGTGGATATCCGCCCGCAAATTACAAACATCGTCGCCAAGGTCAATATCACGGAAGGCCAAATCGTGAAAAAGGGGGATTTGCTTTTTACCCTTGACGACCGAACCGACAAAGCCAATTTTGATCGCGCCCAAGCACTTGCTAATGACGCGCAGCGTCAACTAGCACGCGCCAAAGAATTGGTAGCCAAGAATTTCATTTCCAAAGCAGGGCTCGATACGGCACAAGCCAATGCAGCATCAACCCAAGCTGCAGCTCGAGCAGCCGAAGTGCAATTGTCTTTCAATTACTTGCGCTCCCCGATTGATGGGCGCGCCGGCATTATTAATGTCTTTCCAGGTTCTTTAGTACAAGCCAGCAATGTGGTGGTCTCATCAACCAGTTCGACTGCAACCTCGACAACGGGCGCCATGGTCACCATTACGCAACTCGATCCGATTAACGTCGCATTCATCATTCCGGAGCGCGATATCCCATTGCTGACAGCTGCACGTAAAGGCGATACACAACTGCCGGTCGTCGTTACAGTAGGTAACGTGGATAAAACACAATATGCGGGCCTGGTCTATGTCATTGATAATCAAGTTGATCCAGCCATTGGCGCAGTCCGCCTGAAGGCGCGCCTTGATAATAAAAATGGCGCCTTAATTCCGGGGCAGTTTGCTCGGGTTAAATTAGAAGCCAGCACCTTGCGCGATGTGATGCTGCTGCCCTCGCAGGCCGTTGTCATTAATCCCAAAGGTCGCTTTGTCTTCGTGGTGGAAAAAGACGATGACAAAGTGGTGATGAAGCCAGTCAAAGTACTCTACGAGTATCAAGGCAATGCCGTCATCGAAGGCATTGATACAGGTTCCCGAGTGGTGGTTGAAGGAGTCCAAAATCTTCGCCCAGGTACCAGAGTTCGTGAAGCAAAGCCTGCCAACACACCAAAAGCACTGGCTAAACCAGCGCCCACCGCCCCCGCGGCTCCTGAGAAAAAATGACGCTGTCTGAGCTGTGTATTCGGCGGCCGATTATGACCACCTTGCTGTCGCTAGCGACAGTGATTGCCGGGGTCGTCGCTTACACCAAAATTCCGGTTGCCGCCCTACCTAGTTTTAATACCCCCGTCATTTCAGTCAGCGCGAGTTTGCCTGGCGCTTCGCCAGAAAACATGGCTTCGGCGGTGGCGCTTCCCCTTGAAAAAGAGTTTTCCACGATTGATGGCATTGTCCTCATTAGTTCCGTGAATTCCCTGGGCAGCACTAGTATTACCTTGGAGTTCAATAACGATCGGGACATTGATAAAGCTGCAGTCGATGTACAGGCGGCATTGCTGCGAGCGCAGCGCCGTCTGCCAATTGAGATGACCATTCCACCATCGTATCGGAAGGTTAATCCAGCCGATGCGCCCGTCTTAATTATCGGCATGACCTCGCCTTCGCTCGATCTTTCCGATTTAAACAATTACGCAGAAAATTTAATCTCGCCCACCCTATCGACGATTGACGGCGTGGCGCAAATTCAGATTTTTGGTGCAAAGCGTTATGCCATTCGCGTTAAAGCAAGGCCAGACGCCCTCGCCGTTAATAACCTGACGATGGAAGACATTGCGCTTGCCTTAAATAAAGCAAACAGCAATACCCCGATTGGAGTTTTGGATGGCCCCCGCCAGGCCATGACGATTTATGCCAACGAGCAACTAGTCACCGCCAAGGACTTTAGTGACTTAGTCATTGCACAGCGTAATGGCTTACCCATTTACCTTGGTAACGTCGCCGATGTGGTCGAGAGCTATGAAAATGTCCGCTCCCTCTCCACCACCAATGGCGAGCGCTCGATTGCCATTGCCGTATTGCGCCAGCCCAGCGCCAATACGGTGAAGGTGGTTGATTCCGTTCGAGCTTTACTACCCGAGTTTGAAAAACAATTACCTGCCTCCATCAAGTTAATTCCGGTTAACGATCGCTCTATCTCCATTCGTGAAGCGATTCACGATGTCAATATCACCCTGATGCTCACCATTGCCTTGGTCGTGCTGGTTATCTTCCTGTTTTTAAAGCACGCCTCAGCCACCATCATTCCATCACTGAGTTTGCCAATCTCCCTGATTGGCGCCTTCTCCCTGCTCTACTTCATGGGC
>CALRRC020000163.1:0-3522 GCA_943370515.1 Erythrobacter sanguineus
GATTACGGGTACATTTGACGTCATAAATAATCTGCCCGCCGGGATTGCGCGATAAAACATCTTTCGCAAAGAGCATCATTTGCCGGTCTGGGAAAATCACTTGACCATCTTTCGTGACTACGCCTAAACGATCAGCGTCTCCATCAAACGCAAGACCCAATTCATTATCGGTAGTTTGGAGGTTCTTAATAAGGTCTTGAAGATTCTCAATATGCGCAGGATCAGGGTGGTGGTTTGGGAAATGCCCATCTACCTCACAGAACAATTCTTGTACTTCACAGCCTAAAGCCCTAAACAACTTGCCCGCAAATGCACCGCCAACGCCATTACCGCAATCGACCGCAATCTTCATCGGTCGAGCAATGTTGATGTCACCCACAATGTAGTTGAGGTACATCGGGAAAATATCAAAAGTGCTTCTTGTTCCTTGGCCGCTAGCAAATTGCTTGGCCTCAATGCGTTTACGTAAGTCCTGAATCTTTTCGCCATAAATCGCAGCTGTTCCCAGAACCATCTTGAAACCGTTGTAATTGGGGGGGTTGTGACTGCCGGTAATCATGATGCCGGATTTGGGCGTCTTGCCATCTAGGGTGTGATTGGCCGCGAAGTAGACCATCGGCGTGGCCACCATGCCAAGGTCAATCACATTAATACCGGTAGAGAGTAGACCTTCGGTTAATGCCTCAATCAAGCTAGGACCAGATAGGCGACCATCACGACCGATAACGATATCGCTTTCACCAAGTGCACGCATCTCAGTGCCAAAGGCTTGTCCAATTAGTTTAGCGATAGAGGGATCTAAGGTCTCATCAATGATGCCGCGAATATCGTAGGCTTTAAATATAGAAGGGGAGAGTTGCACTTCAAGTCCTGATTTTATGAATTCAAAAAATTAATCCGTGCGGCAGTCACCGCATCGATCTGCTCGCTCGCAACAATATCGTTTGCATGGCTCGCTAGGGCTTTCTCAATTGGCTTGGCTAAGACCTTGCCGTATTCCACGCCAGGCTGATCAAAGCTATTGATATTCCATAGGGCACCTAGGCTTGCTGCACGATTCTCATAAAGAGCCAGTAAAGCGCCTAAATAGAATGCATTGAGCTTGGGCAGTAAGAGTAGATTGCTGGGTCGCTGACCAGGGTAAACGTCATTGGGATTGATTGCTGCTTTGCCATTGGCTAAGGCCTGCGCCTGCGCCAAGCAGTTCGAAAGCAAGATACGGTGGTGGGCTACGGCCTCAGGGCGATCGCTCATCGGCTCATGCACCGCAATGAAATCAATTGGAATGATTTCAGTGCCTTGGTGCAGCATCTGAAAGTAGGAGTGTTGGGCATTGCTGCCGGCGCTACCAAATACTACCGGCGAAGAGTATTGAACTGGCTTACCGTCGCGATCAACACTCTTGCCATTGCTTTCCATATCGAGCTGCTGTAACCATTTTGGAAACCAATCCAAGGCATCGGCGTAGGGAATGGCCGCATACGAGCGAATGCCATGGGTCTTTTGCTGATGGAGTAATGCAAGGGCCATGATGACTGGCAAATTCTCCTCGAGCGGTGCATTTTTAAAATGCAAATCCATCGCCTCGGCGCCTGCTAAAAATTCTTGAAAGGTATCAAAGCCGTACTGCAAGGCAATCGGCAGGCCAACTGCGGACCAAACGGAATAACGACCGCCTACCCAGTCCCAAAATGGGAAGATGTTTTGTGCGGCAATGCCAAATGCACTGGCAGCCGGGAGATTGGCAGTTACTGCATATAAGGCATCGGCAATTTGAGCTTGATTGCAACCACTGTCTTTTAGCCAAGCCACAATTGCCTTGGCATTCATGGTGGTCTCTAGCGTCGTGAACGACTTGGAAACAATCACCACACGGGTACTCTTGGCCTCGGCGCGCGACAAAATTCGCGCCAACTCAGCGGTATCAATATTGGCTAAGAAATGCATGCGCATGCCGCGACTGGTAATCCCAGGTACATGGGCAAGTGACTCGATGGCGAGGCGCGGACCAAAGTCAGAGCCGCCAATGCCAATGTGAATCACATCGGTCACGCCTTCCCACTGAGAGCAGAGGGCTTCCATGCGGGACCATACGGCAGCCACGGCCGGCATCACGTCTTTGCCATTAATCAGAACCGGGGTTTTTTGGAGATTACGCAATGCCGAATGCAGGGCAGGGCGATTCTCGCTGACATTGATGTGTTTACCCGCAAACAGATCGGCTATGAACTGATCAAGCTTGGATTGGCGCGCTTCTTTAAACAAGTGGGCCCAAGTCGCAGTATCAATTCCTTGATAGGCAGTATCGAGTACAACATTGACTGCGGTATGGCTGTTTATGGACATGGAGCTGGGTTGTAAAAGCATTTACAGATTTTATCAAGAAGGGTAGGAAAATTCGCTAAATCCTTGAAAATGGTACGATTTACGGCATAAAAATAGAAACACACCTCAAATTGAGTTAGGAAAACAGAATGGAGCGGCTGGATTGCGTTGTGATTGGCGCAGGCGTAGTAGGTTTGGCGATTGCCCGCGAAATGGCATTGCAAGGAAAAGAGACCATTTTGCTCGAGCGTGAGCCTGCCTTTGGCACGATCAGCAGCGCCCGCAACAGCGAAGTTATTCATGCCGGAATTTACTACCCCAAAAACTCATTAAAGGCTCGCTTGTGTGTTGCCGGCAACCGCATGCTTTATGAATATTGCCGTAGCCACCAAGTAGGCACTCAGCAATACGGCAAATTGATTGTGGCAGCAGACGATAGCCAGTTAGATGATCTACGAGCGTTGCAGCATCGCGCACGGGAAAATGAAGTGCCGGGCATTTCGATGATCGACGCCAAAGAGGCGATTGCCTTAGAGCCGCAGTTGCAATGTGCGGCTGCACTGCATTCTAAATCGACTGGCATTGTCGATAGTCATGGTTACATGTTGTCTCTCCTAGGCGGCTTTGAGGATGCAGGCGGTATGGTTGCTTATCAGTCACCCTTACTCCGGGCTACTGCACTTGCTGGAGGGGGATTTAGGCTAGAAATTGGCGGCCAAGAAGCCATGCAAATTGAGACTACGCTTTTGATTAATTGCGCCGGCATGAGCGCGCCTAAGGTCGCGGCCGCGATTGAGGGGCTGGACCCAACTCATATCCCACGGGCTTACTTTGCTAAAGGCAATTATTTTTCCTTGAGTGGTAAATCGCCATTTCGGCACTTGATTTACCCTATACCGGAGCCGGGCGGACTGGGTGTTCACCTGACCCTTGACATGGCGGGTCAAGCCAAATTTGGCCCTGATGTGGAGTGGCTCGATATTGCAGCCGAAGCAGAGGTGGATTACTCGGTCGATCCGCGGCGTGGGGATGGTTTTTATGAGGCCGTGCGACGCTATTGGCCCAGCTTAAAAGATGGCACACTCATGCCAGATTATTCGGGTGTGCGCGCCAAGATTGTGCCGCCAGGCGCTCCCGCAGGCGATTTTGTGTTTGATTGCCCCAACACGCATGGCCTCGTAGGCTTGTATAACCTCT
>CALRRC020000164.1:0-3517 GCA_943370515.1 Erythrobacter sanguineus
GTGCATTTGCTTAAGGGCAGCTAGATCAATTTTTTGACCCACGCTCTCTAAATCAATCGCTTGACCGCCAGCCATACCAAGGGAGCCTGAGGCTTTACTCAGCTCGCCAATCAAGGATAAGCGCATCTCTGCCGTACCCTGGGTGTCTACCAATACTTCAAACGCTTTGGTTTGCAGGGCATCACCAACCAAGAGTGCGGTTGCCTCATCAAATGCTTTGTGAACAGTTGGACGACCACGACGCAAATCATCGTCATCCATGCACGGCAGATCGTCGTGCACTAAAGAATAAGCATGAATCATCTCGATGGCGGCTGCTGCAGCATCGAGCACCTTGGGATTAGCGTTCCCCAACTCACCCGCCGCAAACACCAATAAGGGACGAATCCGCTTACCGCCACCTTGGGCGGCATAGCGCATGGCCTCGTGCAGGCGTTGCGGTAGTAACTGGGCAGAATCTAGACGAAGATCCAGCGCAGCCTCAGCGCGCGCCGAGCCGGTCTGTAACCACACTCCAAAATCAAATGTCATGGGATTAAGCCTCAAATACCCGAACCTGTTGCTCGACTTGCGCTAAGACACCCTGGCAATGGCGCAACAACGCAGCGCCACGCTGATAAGCGGCCAAGGTTTCTTCCAGAGAAAATTGACCTGACTCCATGTCAGCAATCAGTTTTTCAAGTTCTTTGACAGCCTGCTCATAGCGCAGGGCTGGGTCAATTTGGATCTCTGTGCCACTTGGGGTGGCATCGGATTTTTTTGCTGGCATGCGCAGTTTTCCGGAAAATAATAGGGGTTATATGGCTCGTATGGCTAAATCATGCCTGATTTTCCACCAAAGCAGCGTCTTCCTATAAAAGCGAGCCCTCGTCATCGGTGGGTATAATCCCCTCCTTCCTTTCCAATATCGATCTTTCGATGGTTGGATTGGTTGTTCCGCTTAGCTTCGGCTGACTTTTTCGGGGGTGGGGAGAATGACTAATCTGGCTACCGCGCAGCAACTTGCGCCGTCCAATCTGCAGTTGCCGGTTTCGGCCTACTTTGACGTTGATCTATATCAGCGCGAAATGGCTCTGCTATTCAAGCAGGGGCCAGGCTATGTGGGTCATCAACTCATGGTTCCAGATCAAGGCTCCTACCGCACCCTTTCTGCTGAGAACGAAGGGCGGCTACTGGTTCGTAATAGCACAGGCGTTGAACTCCTCTCCAATGTATGCCGCCATCGTCAGGCCCTCATGCTCAATGGCTCGGGTCAAGTCGATACCATCGTTTGCCCTTTGCACCGCTGGACCTATGACTTAGAGGGGCAATTACTAGGGGCACCTCATTTTGGCGACAAGCCTTGTCTGCATTTAGGTAAATCGCCTTTGCAAAACTGGCAAGGCATGCTGTTTGAAGGTCCGCGCGATGTTGTAAAAGACTTAGGTAAATTGGGTGTTGCCGACGATTTAGACTTTACCGGCTACATGCTCGATCACGTTGAGGTGCACGAGTGCGATTACAACTGGAAGACCTTCATTGAGGTTTACCTCGAGGATTACCATGTAGTGCCCTTTCATCCGGGGCTCGGTCAATTTGTCTCTTGTGAAGACTTGCATTGGGAATTCGGTGATTGGCATAGCGTACAAACCGTGGGTATCCATAAAAACCTCGCCAACCCAGGCTCTCCCGTGTATCGCCAATGGCATGACGCAGTGCTGCGCCACCATGGCAATAAACCGCCACGGCATGGTGCTATTTGGCTGACCTACTACCCCAATGTGATGGTTGAGTGGTATCCAGGCGTGCTGTGCATTTCAACCTTACATCCCCTGGGCCCCAATAAAACCCGCAATATAGTGGAGTTTTACTACCCCGAAGAAATCGCCCTCTTTGAACGTGAATTCGTCGAAGCCGAGCGCGCTGCGTATATGGAAACCTGCATTGAGGATGATGAGATTGCAGAGCGTATGGATGCAGGTCGCGCCGCACTGCTCGCGCGGGGCGTAAACGAAGTGGGCCCTTATCAAAGCCCCATGGAAGATGGGATGCAGCATTTTCATGAATGGTATCGCCGGGAAATGCAGTTTTAACTAGGCGAGTAGATGCATTCACGGTAGACTATTTTTTCTTGCCGAACACCCACAAGGAGCTTGCGCTATGAACCCACTCATCACACCCAATCAATTAGAAGAACTGGTTAATACCGGCGCAGACATTCTGATCTGCGACTGCCGCTTTGATTTAGCTAATCCACAAGCGGGTCGTGAAGCCTATAACGTAGGGCATATCTTGGGCGCCATTTACGTTGATCTGGATCGCGATCTCTCTGCTGCAAAAACCGGTAGTAATGGTCGTCACCCCCTTCCCACTCCAAAGGCATGGGCGGATACAAAGCAGCGCCTTGGTATTGATGCAAAGACAACCGTCATTGCCTACGATAATCACGGCTCGGTCTACGCAAGCCGTTTGTGGTGGATGCTCAAAGCCAGCGGGCATGCACAGGTCCAAGTCTTGGATGGCGGGCTCTCCGCATGGAATGGCTCGATTGGCACCATTCCACCAGTGATTGCGCCTTTAAAAGTAACTCCAGCTCCGCAGGAGTGGGCGGGCGCAGTCACAGTAGACGCCATTGAAGAATGCATTGCAGATCCGAATTTACTGGGGCATTGCATGATCGATGCACGTGCTGAAGATCGCTTTCGTGGGGAAAATGAAACTTTAGATGCGATTGGTGGCCATATTCCAGGAGCACTCAATCGCTTCTTTAAACACAATCTCAGTGCAGGGCAATTTAAATCACCTGAAGTCTTGCGTACTGAATTTAAAGTCCTACTAGGCAACACCCCTGCAAACAAGGTGATCAATCAGTGTGGCTCTGGTGTGAGTGCTTGCCATAATCTCTTAGCAATGGAAGTGGCTGGCTTATCGGGATCCCGTTTATACGTTGGCAGCTGGAGCGAGTGGTGCACCGATCCAAAACGGCCGATTGCGACCACCTAGATCGCTCGTTCTTGTGGGGCGACTTAATGTCCGCGCGAGAGCAATACAACTAGGCCAACGCCACAGCCAATCAGCGTGATTTGCCGTAAAGACTCTTGCCAATGGGATCTGCGGTGCATTTGCGGAATTAAATCACTGACGGCAATGTAAACAAATCCACTCGAGGCAATCACGAGCAAGTATGGCATTGCCGTATTGGCTTTTTCCAAAAAGTAATAGCCAAGCACGCCGCCCAAAACCGATAGAGCGCCACTAATGATGTTGTAGAGCAGCGCCCGCATGCGTGAGAAGCCAGCATTAATCAGCACAATAAAATCGCCAATCTCTTGTGGAATCTCGTGCGCCACAATGGCAATTGCGGTAAACATGCCCACCTCAAAATCAACCATGAATGCGGCAGCAATCAACACACCATCGACGAAGTTATGCAGACCATCACCAATCAAAATCATCCAACCGCTTTGACCGGCCTCTTCTGCATCGTGCCCGTGGTGGTGATCATGGCCATCACCTTCGTGATGATGGCTATGGCGCA
>CALRRC020000165.1:0-3486 GCA_943370515.1 Erythrobacter sanguineus
CAAAGAGCGTGCCTTACGAAACTTTGGTATGAGTAGGCCCGAGGGCTATCGCAAAGCAATGCGCTTGATGCGCCTTGCGGAGAAGTTTCAGATTCCTGTATTTACATTTGTGGATACGCCGGGTGCGTTTCCAGGTATCGATGCTGAAGAGCGCAATCAGTCTGAAGCGATTGGCCACAACCTGTATACGCAAGCGGAGTTAACCGTCCCCATTATTGCCACCATTATTGGTGAGGGTGGTTCGGGCGGCGCTTTAGCGATCGCAATGGGGGATGTGGTGCTGATGTTACAAAACTCAACCTACTCGGTTATCTCGCCGGAGGGCTGCGCATCTATTTTATGGAAGACCGCAGCAAAGGCACCAGAGGCGGCGGAGCAGTTAGCCCTAACAGCCCAGCGCTTAAAAGGCCTTGGCTTGATCGATAAGATTGTGCCGGAACCGGTTGGCGGGGCGCACCGCGATTACGCCAGCATGATGGACCATATGCGTAAGGCATTGACCGAATCACTCAAGGTATTTCAGTCGATGGATGAGGATACGCTGCTCGAGCGTCGCCATGAGCGCCTGATGAGTTATGGCAAGTTCAAGGAAACCAATCCAAAGCCCTAAGCCCACAGTAGGGCTGTCGCAATCCACTCGCGATACCTTGCGTATCGGGGCAGACAATCGAACCAGTGCCCCACCTCGATTAGCGATTGCTTTAAGCGGCGGACTGGATTCAGTGGTGTTACTCGATTCCATTTGCCGACTGCACCAAACCCAAGCGAAAAAATCAACGAAGCCAGAAAGCAATGAAGTAGCAACGCAGCGGATCTTCGCATTTCATATTCACCATGGATTACAAAAAGCAGCCGATGAATGGCTTTTGTTTTGCGAAGCACTCGCCAAAAAATACAAGATCGGTTTTGACTTTCGTTTGCTGCACATCGATACCAAATTAAACCCGGGAAACATTGAGGCCAGAGCACGTGCCGCGCGCTATGAAGCTCTGACCGAGCTGTGCGTGTATCACGGCATTGATGACCTCTTGCTTGCACACCACCAAAACGATCAAGCCGAAACCGTG
The DNA here is from genome assembly GCA_943370515.1 of Erythrobacter sanguineus. GTDB lineage: Bacteria > Pseudomonadota > Gammaproteobacteria > Burkholderiales > Burkholderiaceae > Polynucleobacter. The sequence continues at coordinate 1,068 of CALRRC020000165.1, forward strand.
TTATTGCAACTGATGCGTGGCGCTGGCGTTGCGGGATTATCTGGCATGCCTGAGAGTAGGATGTTGGCGACATCTAAGGAGCAGGCCAGCAGCATTACGCTCTGGCGACCGCTGCTGTGCTTAAGTCGAAATGAGCTTGAGGCTTATGCCCGCGAACATCAACTGAAATGGATTGAGGATCCGAGCAATCGCAGTAGCAAGTATCGGCGTAATGCGGTCCGCAAGAGCATCCTGCCCAAGTTAGAAAGTATTCAGCCTGGTGCTACTGCCAATCTTGCGCGCAGCGCTGACTTGTTGGCGCAGGCTCAGCAGTTGCTTGATCGCCTTGCTCAGCAAGATGGCAAAAAAATTCTCAAGCTAAAGAACAATACCCTCAGCGTGCAGCCATTGCTTGATTTAAATGCAAGCGATTCAGCGGCAGCAAATAACGTGTTGCGGTACTGGCTTAAGGTTGCTGGTTTGACGATGCCATCCCATGAGCGCCTCCAGGCATGGTGGCTTGATTTACAGCATGCTCGTAGTGATGCCAAACTGGAGTGGCTTCACGATGAATGCAGCATTCGATTGTGGCGTGGGCAACTTCAGATCGGTGCATCCATAAATCCAGAAGACAGCCAGCAGGGTGAGTGGACTTTTGTATCTATCCCCTTAAAGAGTGATCAAGGGGGCTTGCCGGCCGCATGGATTTCGAAGGCCAAGAAAGCGGGCGCTATTGAGTTTCGTGAGCGCAGCGGTGCTGAACGTTTGCAAGTTACCGCTAGTGGGCCGCGAAAGACGTTGAAAAATCTTTATCAAGAAAATGCAGTACCGCCTTGGGAGCGCCAGGCTCCACTTCTCTATATGGATGGTGAGCTGGTCGCGGTAGCAGGAGTAGGGGTCAGTTGCCCCCATTTGGTTTTTACGGGTAAACGGATGGTGCCGGAGTGGAAGCCAATATCCGATACGAGGGGCGCTGCTCCCTAGAGCGTTATCCCAGCCTCACGTTGATGCCGGATTGTCAAAATCCAAACCTGCTCTTCATCTTCAATGCTGTACAAAGCAACGTAGCCTGTTTTCCCATACGAAATCACCAGCTCGCGTAAATCACCTTCGATTGCCTGATCGCCTTGAACTAGCCTGCCAATAAATGGATGCTGTTTTAGTACCAGTAGGCCATCTTCAATTAGATCGATTGCCTTGCTTGCGGCACTTTTGTCATATTCAAGTAAAAAGTCAGTCAGGCGGAGAAGGTCGTTGTAGGCGCGTTCTGTGAGCGCGACCTTCATCCTTGCTTTGCCTTCAGTGTTTTTTTGCTTGCTATCTGTGAACGCATGCGCTCCAATGCGTCTTCTAGCTGAATCACTTTGCCCGTCTTGATGGTCGATTTGCGCGATTCAATTGCATCCCTGATAAAGCTATGTCGCTTGGATTGTTGCTCTGTTGCGCGCTTAATGGCTTCGACCATGAAGGCATGGGTTGTCATACCCAGTTCCTTCGCTGCCGTTGCAGAATGCTTCTTTAGCGTCTCGCTCAACTTGATCGAGGTCGTGCTGGATTTGCTATTTGTTTTGCTACTAATTTTGCTCATGGATACTTTCTGCAGTATTAAACGATCGATAAGAGCAGGTGTGAATGCAAAATGAAAGCCTTAAAGTGTTACTTTAGTAACACCTATTCTAATTTGTCAGCAGACTGTCGTCAAGCCATCAGGGTCGGCTGGGAGAAGAAGACTGTAAAATAGCATTTTTAAGCAATTTGCTCCTTTTACTACTGCATACTTTATGGCATTAATTGTTCACAAATACGGTGGCACCTCGATGGGTTCGGTTGAGCGCATCCAGAATGTCGCCAAACGCGTCGCTAAATGGATGCGTGCTGGCCACCAGGTCGTGGTTGTCCCATCGGCGATGTCTGGTGAAACCAACCGCTTGCTTGGCCTTGCTCGCGACATTAACCCAAGCGCCAATCCAAGAGAGTTGGATCAAATTGCCTCAACCGGGGAGCAGGTGAGCTCCGGCTTATTGGCCCTTGCGCTCCATAAAGAGGGGGTTGATGCAGTGAGTTATGCGGGTTGGCAGGTCACCATTCATACGGACTCGGCATTCACGAAAGCGCGCATTATGGGCATCGATGATCAAAAGATCATCGCCGATCTCAATGCGGGCAAGGCAGTCGTTGTCACCGGCTTTCAGGGGGTCGATCCCAATGGCAATATTACGACCTTGGGTCGTGGCGGCTCCGACACCTCTGCAGTAGCAATGGCGGCCGCACTGAAAGCGGACGAGTGTTTGATTTATACCGATGTGGATGGGGTCTACACCACGGATCCACGGGTGTGTGAAGATGCCCGCCGCCTGGATAAGATCACCTTTGAAGAGATGCTGGAGATGGCCAGCCTTGGTTCGAAGGTTTTGCAAATTCGTTCTGTTGAGTTTGCCGG
>CALRRC020000166.1:0-3483 GCA_943370515.1 Erythrobacter sanguineus
GCGATCATGCAGGTATAGAGATTCATGCTGCAGCGGGGGCGAGTATTTATCCCTCACTGAATAACTCACCCAACATCGCTAACTGTTTGGGCGATCGCGCTAAAAGCGGTAAGCTGGGGATGAAGACCGGCGAAGGCTTTTTTGAATGGAACCCAGAAACCATTCGTGCTGAGCGTGATCGCTATGACTCAATTTTGCGCGAAGGTTTAAAGATCATTCAAAAAGAGTTACCTAAGATCGATTAGGGCATCACACAATCAGTCCCATGGCTAGTATTGGCCGTGGGATTGCTTTATTCTTTTCGTTATGAAAAGAACCCTGCGCATCTGGGATTTACCAACCAGGCTGTTTCACTGGCTTCTAGTTATCTGCATTGCGGGCGCGGTGACCTGCGTCAATATCGGCGGTTACTGGATGCAGTGGCACGCTTACTGTGGCTACGCCGCATTGAGTTTGGTTTTATTTCGGGTGCTATGGGGATTTATTGGCGCCGTGCACTCGCGTTTCACAACCTTTGTTCCCAGCCCGCAGCGCTTGATTGCCTTTCTCAGGGGCAAGGAGGGAAGTGGCCTTGGCCATAATCCCTTAGGCAGCTTATCGGTGATTGCCTTATTGCTGGTGGTTGCTATTCAAGCTAGTACCGGTTTATTTACCGACGATGACATTGCCTTTCAAGGCCCGCTTGCCAAGTACGTGCCCAACGCTACCGTCAGTTTGCTCAGCAGCATTCATGCATTGAATTCCAACATTCTCTTTGGATTAATTGGCTTGCATCTTCTGGCCATTGCCTACTACCAGTGGGTAAAGCGCGTATCAATCGTGATGCCGATGATTCAGGGCGATAAAGAGGTGGATGTGGAGCGCGATGGCAGTGGTCTGCCTGCTTCCGCACTCCATGCCTCCAAAGACGGAGCAGCGCAGAGATTCATAGCATTGATAACGCTGTGTGTAATCGTCTTACTGCTGCTCTATGCTTTAGGAGTTATTTCTTTCTAAAGTCATCGTGGCAGGCTTTGCAAGTTTGTCCTGCAGCGCTAAATGCTTTTTTGATGTTCTCCAGATTGCCTGACTGCGCTGCTTGATTGAGTTCAGCAATCGCGGTTTGCATTTTCTCTGATCCTGTTTTGAATTTAGCTGCCTCAGTCCAAATTCCGGGTTGGGCTTTGCCTCCCTCGGTGCCAGCGCCAAAAGCTTGCCATGGCAGGGTGGATAGGGTTGCAATGATGGCTGCATTTTTAGCAACATCATCTTTGCTGTATGGCACTTCTCCTTTGACAACCGCGCCAATCCGTCCGAAGTGGGTTCCGATCAGGCTGAATGCGCTTTGACGGTATTTGATTGCATCTTCTGCTTTTTGAAACTGCGCAAAAGCGGGGCTGGCTGTAATCAGGATGATGGATGCTGCCAACATGCGCAGGCCAGCGGTAGTAGTGAGGGAATATGTGGACATGCGATCTCCTTATAAATGGAAAGGGTAATTACCGGCTCAGAATAACCCACTTCGCCGCCTTTTAAGCAAGTGCTGCTACTTTTTTATAGCCAGTGCTGCAGGGGCCACATTAAGAAACGGATGATCGATAAAAAGAAGCCGCTTAAGGGTTGCATCCACCAATCGCTTACCAATCCGCTGATGGCTAGGCCCAAGACGATAAAAAAGCCCCAAGGCTCGATTCGGCTAAATGTCACTGCCTGGCGGTAAGGCAAGAGGCCCGTTAGGACTCTTCCCCCATCCATCGGCGGAATTGGCAGCAGATTGAAGACGAGGAGGCTGATGTTCCACATCACTCCCGCTTTGGCAACTGCCCCCAAATAGGGCTCATCGATGCCCAAGAGTTGCGGCATAAACCACAGGATGGCCCACGCAATCGCCTGTATGAAGTTAGACCCAGGCCCTGCTAAGGCAACCCAAATCATGTCGATTCTGGGGTTTTTCAGTCGATCAAAGCGCACCGGCACCGGCTTGGCATAGCCGATTAAAAAGCCTGAATTCAGCAGAATTAAGGCTAAGGGAATCACCAAAGTACCGACTAAATCAATGTGTTTAAAGGGGTTTAAGGTGACCCTGCCGAGCAGGAAGGCAGTATTGTCCCCCAGCCGTTTGGCAATATAACCGTGCGCTGCCTCATGAATGGTGATGGCCAAAATGAGCGGAATCGCATTGACGGCTATTGCTTCTATCGAAAAGGCACTTATCATGGCAATATGATATCCACAGGAGCACAACGTGACTGAAGAAAAAAAACCCGCTGCAAAAACCCCAGCCCGCCCAGTGATCGCTAAACCGCCTGTTCGTCCCCCTGCCGGCAAAGGCCCTCAGGGCGCCGGTGGCAAGCCCCCTAGTGGTTTTGGTGGCGGCAAAGGCATGATGCGCAAAGCCGGCCGCGGCCGCTAAAGCACCCGGCAATGTGCCTAGTCGCTAGCCGGATAGTGGATAATTGCGGTATTGCAATTTGTGCATGAATATGTATTTTTGAGGGATGAGTTATGAATGAGTGGCACAAAGAAAGTAAAGACGAAATCAATAAAAAGATTATCACCTTGATCGTGATGTTGGCGGTCGCGACCAGCTTGGCTATTTTGTTTGCTTTGGTTGCTGCCCATACGGGTTATGTATTTGGTTAATTGCCACAACGCAGTACTGCATTCATGCCCATAGTTTTCGGTTGAAGCTCGCATACCACCGGAAATGAGCAAACACCGCCAGCCCGCAGTTTTTATTGGGCATGGCAGCCCGATGTACGCTTTAGAGCCGAACCGCCACACAGATGCATGGGCGACCCTCGGCAAGCGCCTCCATAAACCCGATGCCATTCTTATGATCTCAGCCCATTGGCTGACGCGGGGCGTTTGGCTTACGGCAATGCCGCAGCCCAAAACCATTCATGACTTTGGCGGTTTTCCCGAAGTCCTGTTTCAAATTCAATATCCTGCGCCAGGTAGCCCGGCTCTTGCACAGCGCATCCAGTCCCTGCTAAGGCAAGCGGTGGTTTTAGAAGAGCACGAATGGGGAATCGATCATGGGGCGTGGTCGGTGTTGCGCTACCTTTATCCCAATGCTGATGTACCGGTAGTGCAACTGAGCTTAGATGGATCGCTCAGCGCCGAGGAACACTACACACTTGCTAAACAATTAGCGCCTTTGCGCGATGAAAATATCCTGATTCTGGGCAGTGGAAACATCGTGCATAACTTACGCTTGATCGATTGGGACTCCGATGCAGTGCCGCTTTCATGGGCAAATGAATTCAATCGTTTTTTTACCAGTCAGATTTTGGCTCATCAGCATCCGCCTTTGCTGGACTGGCAAGGCGCAGGCGATGCGGCTCGGCTCTCGATCCCGACCCCAGAGCACTATTGGCCCGCTTTGTACCCTTTAGCATTGCAAGGCAGTAGCGAGCAGGTTGAAATTATCACCAATGGCATTGAAATGGGTTCCATTAGCATGCTGTCCTTCCTCGTCCATTAACTACAATCAGGGTATGG
>CALRRC020000167.1:0-3450 GCA_943370515.1 Erythrobacter sanguineus
ATGATCTGTATTTGCCGATGACGACCCTAGAGGAGCTGGACAATCACAAAAAGGGCATGAGTGAGGTAGCGCGCAATGCCCGTACCGTGAGTCGCTCATTGGATCAACTGATTGCTGGAACCAGTGGCACCTTAGATGACGGCATTCCATTAAATAAACTGGGGCACCAGGACGTTTCTGGAAAGCTGTATTTTCAGACCCACCTCACTACGGCCACCCTTCCGGAAGGACTGCCTGAGGGCAAGGGAGACAACCTCATCTTGGCGGTTGTGAGTGAGCTGCAACAAAAGCATGCGGATAAAGAAGTGGTGTTGGTATCAAAAGACATCAATATGCGCATCAAGGCCAGAGCCCTAGGTCTACCTGCCGAAGATTACTTTAATGACCAGGTCTTAGAGGACCGCGATCTGATGTATTCCGGGGTCATGACTTTGCCTAGTGATTTTTGGCCCAAGCACGGTAAATCAATGGAGAGCTGGGCTGATAGCAAAAGCGGCACCATGTTCTATCGGGTATCCGGTCCGCTTGTGCCCAGCATGCTGGTGAACCAGTTTGTTTACCAAGAGAATCCCGATGGCTCAACTCCTTTTTATGCCCAAGTACGCGAAGTGAATGGAAAGTCTGCACTGTTGCAAACCTTACGCGATTTTTCGCATCAAAAAAATAATGTATGGAGCGTCACTGCCCGCAATCGTGAGCAGAACTTTGCCATGAATCTACTCATGAACCCAGAGGTTGATTTTGTTACCTTATTGGGTCAAGCGGGTACCGGTAAAACTCTCTTGGCATTGGCCGCTGGTCTTGAGCAGGTACTCGATAGCAAGCGCTATAACGAAATTATTATTACGCGCGCGACCGTACCAGTGGGTGAGGATATTGGCTTTTTGCCCGGTACCGAAGAAGAGAAAATGCAGCCTTGGATGGGTGCGTTTGATGACAACCTTGAGGTGCTCCAGCGCAATGAAGATGGCGCCGGTGAATGGGGTCGTGCCGCTACCCAGGAATTAATTCGCTCCCGCATTAAAGTGAAAAGCATGAACTTCATGCGCGGCAGAACCTTCGTCAGTAAGTTTGTCATCATTGATGAGGCGCAGAACTTAACCCCCAAGCAAATGAAAACTTTGGTGACGCGTGCAGGCCCTGGAACCAAGATAGTTTGCCTAGGCAATATTGCGCAGATTGACACCCCCTACCTAACAGAGGGCTCATCTGGTCTTACGTATGTGGTGGATCGATTCAAAGGCTGGCGCCATGGTGGGCACATCACCTTAGCGCGCGGGGAGCGTTCGCGTTTAGCAGACCATGCGGCAGAAGCGCTCTAGCATTGACCAACATAGGCGCGTTGATACCGCATCAAGACGCGCCTATGTGACCTGCCTTGCTTTGCTATTGCCCAGTCTGATTCTTGCTGGATGTAGCACCCCTACACGCAAACCAACGCCTCCAAGCAAGATTGCGAAATTCAAGGAAGACACCAGCGTTGGTACGGAAGGGATTTCCATTGCAGCGGTGGGTCTAGTCGGAGTGCCCTATCGATTTGGTGGAAATACACCCGCAGGTGGTTTTGATTGCAGTGGCTTAATTGCGTATGTCTATAACAACGCTGCGGGCATTAAACTACCGCGCACAGTTCAAGAAATGAGCCGTGCTGGCCAAAGCATTCAGAATGATGCTCCGGCTCCCGGTGATTTAGTGTTTTTCAATACAACTGGAGAGCGCTATTCCCACGCCGGAATCTATGTAGGACATGGTCGTTTTGTGCACGCCCCAAGCAAAGGGGGCACGGTGCGCTTAGATCAAATGACGAGCCCCTATTGGGCAGCCCGTTATACCGAGGCCCGCCGAATTGCCAACATAAAACCGTAATTAACTACGCTCAAGCCGCGCTCGAAACAAGCAAGGCATTCAGAACAGTATTAGTATCAAAATACACTTGCCAATAGTGATCATTGCTGCAGTATGGACGAACCGCTAAGATTGGTCCGGCCGGACTCACTTCCAAGATGCTCACTTCTACTGCAGGAGTGGTCAAGACATTTGGAATTGCACCAATACGTTGCTTCAATAAAGCAATAGCAGCATCATGATTTGCTGTATTGGGAAGTTGGCACTTCAAATCAACCCTACGATAAGTTGTATTACTAAAGTTTTGAATGGTATCGCCCAAGATCTTGCTATTACCAACGATCGTTGACACATTATCGGGTGTACTAATAGTCGATGAAAACAAACCAATTTCTTTTACAGTGCCGTTCACGCCACCTGCAATCACAAAATCACCCACTTTAAATGGGCGCAGCACAATCAAGAAAACGCCCGCTGCAAAATTAGACAAAAGACCTGCCCAAGCGGCACCAATCGCAATACCCGCAGTTGCGAACAAAGCTGCAAAGGTAGTGGTCTGAATTCCAAAGTAACCCAAAATACCAACTACCAACAAGATATTTAAGGTCACACTGATAATCGAGCCAACATAGCGTACAACCGTCGGATCAATATGCTGGCGCTCTAAACCGCCACGAACCATCCGCAAAGTGAGGCCGATTAACCAGCGCCCAATAACCCAGAGTGCAATGGCGCCCAATACTTTGATGCCTACATCTGTGGCTGTATTAATAATGAGATCTTGGATTTTGGCTAAATCAATGGTGGACATAATCTTCTAGGTACAAAAAAGTAATTAAAACGGTTCGTAACCGCCTGAAGAAAAGCCGGGTGAGCCCATCGCTAAGTTATCGAACTTCGTATAAGGGCCTTGCCAGCTCAGCCGAATGGTTCCAATCGGACCATTACGCTGCTTGCCGATAATGATCTCGGCGATGCCTTTATCGGTTGTGGTGTCGGCGTGATAGACCTCATCCCGATAAATAAACATAATCAAATCGGCATCTTGCTCGATCGCACCTGATTCGCGGAGATCGGACATGATGGGGCGTTTATTGGGGCGCTGCTCCAGGCCGCGGTTTAACTGCGACAGTGCAACTACAGGACACTGAAGCTCTTTGGCAAGGGACTTTAGTGAACGTGAGATCTCCGAGATTTCGGTAGCGCGGTTTTCAGAGCTGGATCCGCCACTACCGCTCATCAACTGCAAGTAATCAATTACTACTAAGCCCAACGTGCCACCAAAATTACGGGCAATGCGCCGTGCTCGTGCACGTAACTCTAGACTGGATAGTGATCCCGTCTCGTCAATCAAAATTTGGGTATTACTTAAACGTGCAATCGCATCCGTTACACGTGGCCACTCATCATCATTCAGTTTGCCAGTACGCATTCTGGATTGATCAACGCGCCCGACGGAACCTAATAAACGCGATGCCAATTGTGAGCCCGACATCTCCATGGAGAACACTACGACTGGTAGCCCCTCAGCAAGTGCAACGTTCTCGGCAATGTTTAATGCGAACGCGGTCTTACCCATCGAGGGTCTTCCAGCCACAATGACTA
>CALRRC020000168.1:0-3442 GCA_943370515.1 Erythrobacter sanguineus
TCAGCAACCTTCTCTTTGGCCTTCACATTGGAGGCCAGTTGCTGCGCCCTCGCCTGTGTGGATGCCAACATATAGGAGTCGTAATTGCCAGGATAGACTTTTAACGTACCAAAGTCCATGTCGGCCATATGCGTACACACTTCATTTAAGAAGTGCCGATCGTGCGAAATAATGATGATGGTGCTGTTCAGTTGATTCAGAATTTCTTCGAGCCAATGAATCGAGTGAATATCCAAGTTATTGGTTGGCTCATCGAGCAACAGCACATCCGGATCAGAAAATAGCGCTTGTGCCAACAGCACCCGTAGCTTCCAGCCCGGAGCTACATTGCTCATCAGGCCTTGGTGCTGCTCAATCGGAATGCCAATGCCCAGCAACAACTCCCCTGCTTTGGCTTCTGCGGTATAGCCACCGTATTCAGCATACTTGCCCTCCAACTCAGCGGCGCGCATGTAATCTTCATCGCTTGCATCGGGGTTGGCGTAAATAGCATCGCGCTCGGCTGCAGCCTTCCACATTTCTTCATGCCCCATCATGACGACGTCCAATACGCGTACGTCTTCAAAGGCAAACTGATCTTGGCGCAATTTACCCAAACGAATATTGGGCTCCAGGCTGACGTTTCCACTGCTGGGCTCTAAATCGCCGCCGAGGATTTTCATAAAAGTGGATTTACCACAGCCATTGGCTCCGATGAGTCCATAGCGATTGCCGCCGCCAAACTTGACAGAGATGTTTTCAAAGAGGGGTTTTGCCCCAAACTGCATGGTGATATTAGATGCGGACAACACGGGTATGTTCTTACTTTCTTAGGTTCAAAGGCGCAATGTGCGCTGCAATACAAGTTGAATGCTATTTTAACGGGGTTGTTGGATCAACACCCGATTTAGCCTGCGGCATTTAAGGCGTCGGCGCCAGGCCTTCACACTAGCTATATCGAATGGCTAGAGATCTACCCTCAAATAGGGCTAGCTCACCCTGCCGAAAGCCCGCCTAAGGGGTAACCTAGGCAGTATGGGCTTGACCCGCTAATATTGCCAAGCTACACCAGCAAACCCTATTTTTTGATCTGAATGCGCTGCCGTATGAATGGGAGACGAAGGAGGAGTAACACCACGATGACAGCAAGATAGATGGAGACCGTTTCATAATCACTCTTCCCGGCTTTATGCCACCAGTAATGCAGAATGGCTAATACAGCAATAGCGTAGATCATGCGATGCAGCTGACTCCAACGCCGACCGAGCTGGCGCTGCGCCCAGCGATTAGATGTCAATGCCAGAGGGATTAAAAGTACAAAGGCAAGGAAACCGAAGGTGATGTAGGGACGCTCCAATACATCTAGCCACATAGCCGCCAGCGAAAAGTCATGATCCAGCCACAGCCAAATCAGAAAATGCAGGGTGGCATAAAAGAAACAAAACAAACCAAGCATGCGCCTGAGGTGAATAAACCCGGTCCAGCCGGTTATGGCCCGTGCTGGGGTCATGGCCAAACTCAGGCATAAAAAAACCAGAGTCCAAGTACCCATCGAGCGCGTAATAAACTCAATCGGGTTAGCGCCCAAGTCTTGTACGCTACCAAGCCAAATCAGCCTGGCCAAAGGCAGCAAGGCAAGCAAAAAAACAGTTGGCTTGACGTACTGCAATTAGTAATTCTTTTTAAGATCCATGCCGGTATACAGGCTTGCCACTTGCGTAGCGTAACCATTAAACATCTCGGTTGGTATCTTGGGGGCAAATATTCCACGGTTATCGCCGAGGCGACGCTCAGTGGCCTGGCTCCAGCGCGGATGATTCACATTCGGATTGACGTTGGAATAAAAACCGTACTCCCGGGGCGCCGATTTCACCCAACTGGTCACGGGCTGCTTCTCCGTTAAACGAATCGAGACAATGGACTTTGCGCTTTTGAATCCATACTTCCAAGGAACTACGATGCGCACTGGCGCGCCATTTTGTTTTGGCAACACCTCACCATAGAGACCCAAGGTCAGCAAGGTAAGTGGGTTCATGGCCTCATCCAAGCGCAAAGCCTCACGGTATGGCCAGTCTAGTATGGGGCGAGCGAGGCCCGGCATTTGCTGGGGATCCGCCAGGGTTACAAACTCGATGAACTTAGCGGAACCCAATGGCTCCACTACATTGAGCAATTTAGAAAGCGAGTAGCCATTCCACGGAATGACCATCGACCAGCCCTCGACGCAACGCATCCTGTAGATTCGCTCTTCGATAGGTGCCAATTTCAGCAAGGCATCAATATCAATCGTCATCGGCTTTTTAACCAGGCCGTCGATCATGACTGTCCATGGGCTGGTTTTCAGCGAGCCGGCGCGGCGCGCAGGGTCACTCTTATCAAGCCCAAACTCATAGAAATTATTATAGGTAGTGACTTCTTTGTATTCCGAGAGGGTTTCTTTCGTGGAGTAAGGCGACTCAATCACATTCTTAAACTTCACTGCATCGGGATTGCTCGCAAATGCTTCCCGTGAAAACCACGGCGCCAGTGCCATGCCCATACCTCCTGCTGCTGCAAGCTGAATTATAGAGCGGCGCTTCTCAAAGATAGACTTTGGTGTGATGTCACTCGCTTGAATCGTTGGATCATGAAATGCTTTCATCGTTAAACCTTTATCTTAAATGGCGTGAAATTCGTGTGGGTGTCGTAATAATCTTCGTTCTCTTTTTTCTTTAAAAATCCAACTACGGCATAGGTCAGGGGTGTTGCTAAAACCTCCCATAGGGTTTTGAGAACGTACTGGGCTAGCGCCACTTGAATAATCTGACTGGTTGACCAAATGCCATAAAACGCAATCACATAAAAAAGGCTGGAATCGACTAACTCCCCTACTGCGGTAGAACCGATGGTGCGGGTCCACAAATGTTTGCCTTGCGTCCAGATTTTCATCTTCGCCATGACGTAGCTATTAGATAAGCTGCCACACCAAAATGCAATCATTGATCCGAGCGCAATCCGCCACGAATTTCCAAATACCGTCTCGAGTCCATTCTGATAGCCGGCCATATAGGATCCTGGTGCCGCCGGCAGTGCAATCACCACTTGCGCCATGAGGGCGGCAAAAGCAAGCGCTGCAAAACCCGCCCATACTGCCCTGCGATCATGGGCATAACCATAGACTTCGGTCATGATGTCGCCAAAAAAATAGGCGATGGGGAAAAACAAAATACCGGCGCCAAAAATGACCGTGCCAAATAATGGCAAATCCAGCGTCGCTACCTTACCAGCGCCAATAAAATTGCTACAGAGCAGTACCACCACAAAAGCGGCAAGCAGCAAATCATAATAGCGGTGGCGGCGTTGCATGGGTTTTAGGTAGGTGCTAACAGCAGGTTTAAGCCAAAAGTTGGATAATCAATAGGATAGCTGGATTTAACAAAAAACACAGGAAATGCCGATATATGAGTAAGCCGATTTTTCACTG
>CALRRC020000169.1:0-3433 GCA_943370515.1 Erythrobacter sanguineus
AGCGCTTCACAAAGTCCAACTCTTCATCGTGCTCGGCTTGCGTCACCCCGCCCCGCAGAAGTTGATAGCGGCAATACATAAGGTAGGTATTGACTACATCGGTTTCGCAATAGCGCCGAATGTCCGCAATCTTGCCATCTTGGTAGGCGGGCCAGACTTGACTGCCATCCATGCCGAGCTTGCCTGGAAAGCCACACAATTTAGCCAAGGCGTCTAAGGGGGCATTAGCCCTGCCATTGAACTTTGCCAATAAGTCCATCAAGTCTAAATGCCGCATGTGGTAGCGACTAATGTAGTTGTTCCACTTAAATTCGCGGCTATCGGTGTCTTGGCTCTCGCCCATCTCCCAGTAGCGCGGTGCATGCACTTGATTAATTAAGGCGCGGTAATGCAAGACCGGTAAATCAAAGCCACTGCCGTTCCACGACACTAATTGCGGCGTGTATTTTTCGATCAAATCAAAAAATGCCTGAATCAATACCTTTTCAGAATCATCTGGGTTGCCGAGGGAGCCGACTTTGATTTGCGGCAAACCTTCTTTGGTGGTGCGCCGAATCACACAGGAGATTGCCACAATGCGTTGCAAATAGAGTGGTAAAAAATCGCTGCCGGTTTTCTCGAGGCGCAATTGCATAACTTGCTGCGCTACATCGCTATCCGTCATGCTCGCCGGAAAATCCTCCAGCCGGCGCAGACCCACTACATCAGGAATGGTCTCAATATCAAATACCAGAACGGTTGTCATGCCACCTTAGGTTACTGCAGGAAGGGCAGCGGATCGACGGGCTTGCCATTCACGCGCAGCTCAAAATGCAGTCGTACGGAGTTGGCATCGGTATCGCCCATTTCTGCAATGGTTTGGCCTTTGCGTACCGCATCACCCTCTTTGACTAACAAGTTGCGGTTGTGGGCATAGGCAGTGAGGTAGGTATTGTCGTGCTTGACGATGACTAAATTACCATATCCACGTAGGCTATTGCCGGCATACACCACACGGCCATCGCTTGCCGCCTGAATGGGGTCACCCAATTTACCGGCAATATCAATGCCTTTGTTCTTACCGTCAATGAAATCTTCTACTACCTTGCCTTTGGCTGGCCACGATAAACGAATCCCTGGAGGAGGTGCATCGGGTTTAACAGCTTCGATCTTTGGCTCTGCTGGAGGCGCCACGCGCTGCTCCGCCATTTTTTGCGGGGCGGGTGTAGCGGCCGCAGACGTTAATGGTTTTACGGTCATTGCGTTTGCAGGTGGTCGTACTAGCAATAACTGATCAACTTCAATTAGGTTAGGGTCGGTTAGGTTATTCCAGCGCACGATATCGCGATAGGACTGACCTTGGTCGAGTGCAATCCGAATTAAGGTATCACCCCGCTTCACGCGGTAGTACCCTGGCGGTGTTGGAATACTAGCTGTGGGTGCGGCAGATTCTGGACGCGAACGGTCGATCACGGTTGCGGGCGTAGTACGTGGTGTAGTACATGCTGAAAGCAATACGGTGGAGCTAAGTAGCAGCAACACGAGTTGCGCCGGCACCTTGCTGCGCATCAATGGGGTAGTCAAGAATGGGCCTGTTTTTTTCATACTGTCCCTGATTGTAAAGGTACAAAAAAGACCTCGTCTAGGGCCGTGCGCTGATAGCGGTGGGAGCTAACCCGCTCTATCAAAAGTAATTGCTGCTCTTTTGCATTGCGGGCGACCGGGGCAACCAAACGCCCACCAATCGCCAGCTGATCCAATAAGGCATCGGGAATACCCAAACCGGCAGCAGCCAAAATAATCGAATCAAACGGGGCAGCTTGGGGAAGCCCCAAAATGCCATCGCCATAAATCAGTCGGAGATTTTTAATCCGAAATGGCCTTAAATTATCGCGGGCTAAATCATGCAGTGGCCGAATACGTTCAATCGAATACACCTCATCGGCGAGCAAGCTCAATACGGCAGCTTGGTATCCGCAACCCGTGCCGATCTCCAAGACTTTATTCAGAGGCTGTTTTGATTTATGCAAAAGCTCAATCATGCGCGCCACAACAGATGGCTTAGAGATAGTTTGCTGATGCCCAATGGGTAATGCAGAATCTTCGTAGGCTTGGGGATGCAGTCCTGCATCCATAAAAGCGTGGCGTGGCACCGTTGCAATCGCATCTAAGGTTTTGGCGTGCTTCACGCCGGCCATTGCTACCTTTGTAGCAAGCGCCTGCCGGTGTCCAGCAAACCGATCAGCAGAGGCCGACTTCAATCGCGATTCCAGCCGTCTGCAGCCATCGCTTTTTGGCGAGCGTGGTCAGTGAGATCAAGCTGCATTGGCGTAATCGAGATGCAGCCCTCGTTGATCGCATGAAAATCTGTTCCAGCAGAGTCATTCTTGGCATCGCCAGCAGCGCCAATCCAGTAAATCTTGTCACCGCGCGGGTTGTTTTGCACAACGACCGGTTGTGAGTGGTGGCGATTACCTAAGCGCGTGACGCGCCAGCGTTTCAGTTCTTCATAGGGTCGATTGGGAATATTGACGTTCAGCAAGGTGGCAGCGCCATCGGCCTGCTGGGGGTGTTTTGGCATGGGGTGCGCCAGCATTTGTTTGACAATGTCGTGCGCTGCTTGCGCTGCATCGTCAATGCGGGCCCAGCCCCGATCGGTTTGCGAGAACGCAATGCCAGGAACACCAAACATCACGCCCTCCACTGCTGCAGCAACCGTACCGGAATAGAGCACATCTTCACCCATGTTCTCGCCTTGGTTGATACCAGAAACGACTAAATCGGGGCGATGGTCTAAATAGCCTGTCATGGCTATGTGCACGCAATCGGTTGGGGTGCCATTAATAAAGACAAAGCCATCGCGCTCACCGCCGGCAATCCGGTGAATCGACAAAGGACGCGACAGCGTTAAGGAATTGGAGGCGCCGCTGTGGTTTTGCTCCGGTGCAATCACCGTAATCCGGCCCAAGGGGCGAATTGCATTGACTAAAGCCAATAAGCCTGGCGCCAAATAGCCATCGTCATTGGAGATCAGAATGTGGGGCAATGCGGTATCGCCCGAAGTAAAAGAGGTAGCCATACCTCATGATACCGAGACTTTGGCGGGGGCTGGCAGACTCCGGCAACGGAACCAGCCGTAAATGACCGGCAGTACCAGTAGGGTCAGAATGGTGGTAGTCACCATGCCGCCCACAATCACGAGTGCCAAGGGGCGCTGGGCCTCTGAGCCAATTGAGGTCGAGAGCGCGGCTGGCAGCAATCCAAAGCCCGAGAGCATAGCCGTCATTAATACAGGTCTGACACGTAAAGCGGCGCCCTCCACCATCGAGTCCTTCATGGCGCCATGTTCATTGGCTACGGTCTTGTTGATAAACGAGATGAGGATCACCCCGTCCTGAATCGCAATGCCAAAGAGGGATAAAAAGCCAAAGAATGCGGAGATGCTGAGGGTCTC
>CALRRC020000170.1:0-3408 GCA_943370515.1 Erythrobacter sanguineus
ATTTATTACGGCCTTCCAGCAAATACGGATTGGCACGCATCATGAGGGCAAATGCTTCGCCATGGCGGAACTCATCATTGCACCACTTTTCAAACCACGTAAAGATCGGATGAAAGCGTAGCTCTGGGTGTTTTTCAATAATACGGAAGATGGTGATGTAACGTGCGTAACCAATCTTCTCGGATAGGTAGGTTGCGTAAAAAATAAATTTCGGCTTAAAGAAGGTGTATTTTTTCTCACGCGCCAAGAATCCCAAATCGACACCAATACCAAAGTCTTTTAGCCACTGGTTAATAAATCCGGCATGGCGGCTTTCATCTCTAGCCATGTACGAGAACAAGTCCTTTAAATCGGGGTTCTTAATGCGCTTTTTGATTTCGGCATACAGCACGCAGCCCGAGAACTCGGAGGTAATGGAGCTAATTAGAAAATCCAGGAATTCCTGATACAAACCCTCTGGCAATTGCGAATAGTCTTTCACCATGTCATCTGGACGCTGGAAGTGCGTTTGATTAATGTCCTTATCAAACTCCTTCATCAAGCGATTCCACTCGGGACGCACCGACTCGATATCAAAGCTATCCATTTCTTTAAAGTCGGTCGTATAAAAACGAGGGCTTAGCATCGTGTTTTCTAGAGCGCGATCGGTTGACTCGCTGATCGCGTTGGCGTGCATGGTTGCGCTGGTCATACTTCTACCCTCTTTCCTAAATTCAGATTCATTGCGGTTGTGTTGTCTGCCTGCTGCTGGGCTGGTTTTTGCCTAGGATACTTTTTTGTATGCGAAAAACGCGTTGTGGAGAAGCTCACTTCATAGAGCATAGTGAGCTCGAGTCGCGCCGTGCAATAGGTCCACAAACGACTAAGTAAACCGGCCCTCGAAATCGTAGCTTTACGGGTAAATTCCATTTGCTGACCAAATTCAATCTGCGTGAGTGGGTCATGAATCAAGACCTGATCGCCAGGACCAATCTCAACCCCTTTTAGTTCCGCATGGGCGTATAGAAATTCAGCTGTATTGGATAGCTGAATTTGACAATCGACAATCTCTTTGTCCATTACTGCACCCCTTGTGGCTTAAGTAATACTGCAAACTCAATCACATTGTCTTTACCAAATGACTCTAAATCAATGCGATTACCGGTTGCAGGGTCTAGTAGCGTTAGCCGGCCATCCGCCCGCGCGATCAATTCAAATGGAATAGTTTGATTGACTTCTTTAATGCGCCGTTCGCGCGCCATGGCTCGCAAGATTCCCCGCACAAATCCAGCCTCTCCCTCGATCACTTTAACCACGCGGCCATCTGGGGCCGAGATTACCGCAATCGAGCCATCGCTGCGATCTTCAAAGCGTAATTGCTTGGTAATCACAGCCTGCGCATCAACCTCGCGCGTCAACTTACCGGAGTCTACGTAATCAGCTACAAACAAAATCAAGGCCGCCAAACCACCCACCGCAATGAGTGCCAGGGGCTTTGGTATGCGCATACCGCGATGGAAGGGCTGTGCTGTACTCATGCGACTTTGATTTCTCCGTTTAGCCCCGAATGACTGCTTTGAATATCAGCATACACGGAGCCATCGGTCTTTGCTGAGCGCACAGTCTGCTCGGCCAAATCCACTTGATTGGCTTTAGCCCATGCATCGGATAATAAGGTCGCTACCTTCTGACTATCTGGGATGCAACGTAACATCGGCTCAGGGTTGGCCCAAGCGCCAGGCTTGGCATGAGGCCACAAATGAAACATGGCAATTTTGGAACTCGAATCGAGCTTTAATGGAATATCGCCGATGCCATGTTGACCTACATTTAAGCCTGCACCCTGAATTTTTTTCAGGGGCAGATTGAAGGTCATATTAAGCACAATGCCAATGCGCATCACAATGCGGCGATCCGTCAGCGTATACAGGGTGGTTGAGCAGATTAAATGGGCAAAATAAGCAACCAACCCCAAGCACGTTGCCGAAAGCAGTGTCATCCACAGCATCGACATTCCTAAGCTGGCAATGGCGTCGCCATCGTAGATACCGGAGAACAAGCGGTAGGCCAGCAAAATACCAAAGTAAATCAGCAAAGCCCGCATATGAAAAACCCGTAAGGCAACTGCTTTAAAGTCAGGGGCACCTTGCCACAGGATGGATTCACCCTTTGGCAATTTCTCGGGTAAACCCAGCTGAGCCTCAAACTCATGCTCCGGACTTGAATGCAGATTGGGGTTCATACGAGTGGCTCCTGACGCTCAGGTGTGGCGTATAAAGTGCCGCCGCCGTAATACGCCATGACCTTCTCTTCTTCAAGTAAGGTAATTTGCTCGGGATGCTTGGTCTTTGGTACTTGAGCAAACTGCGTCGATAGAATCGACTTCACAGCAATGTCCTGTTTGCCAATGCGGCAGAAGTTGATTGGCAACAATACGGTATTACCGCTACCCAACTTCACTTCTAAGTAGCGAATGGTCACTTCCATGTGATCGATCCATGCATCCGCAACGACGCCAGCCACTTCACCGTCGGCACCGACTACTTCCATGCCAATCGGGTTGCGGTCTTTACTTGATAAAGCAAAGGCAGGCAATAAACGCAGTGGACGAATGCGGGCATGGCCTTCTAAGTCATAGTCGACATGATCGGCACGTTGCGCATAAGAGCCGGGACCTACTCCGGCCAGCATCGGATTGCCGGTCGGCTGCATGGGCGCCCCATTCCAGGGGTGCGATGGTTCAGCCGCAATTCGCTCAACCTCCGGTGGGGTAGGCAAGGGAGCGGTGTATGTTTTACCGAATTCGGTTTTATACGTCACTGGCCGCGGCATACCTAATATGCCTTCTTCACGGCGCACTTGACCAAAGCGCTCGGTCTCCAGTGGAAAGCCTTCCCGCTTGCTTTCGAGGGTCAAGTAAATTACGAGGCCAATGAAAAAAAGCAAAAAGATATAAAAAGCGACTTGCGCTACATCGATGTACTGCGTTATTGCTCCGGTTCCCATTTTCTACTCCTTTACAAAATTAACTAGCCTGGAAAATCAGCTAAACCAAACTTTTTGATGCCTGAAACAGAGCGCTGATGGCGACTTGCCACCAATGGCCCTAATGCCACTAATGTTGCAAACAACAAATAAATCTCAATGTGATACACCACGCTATACCCCGTACCTGCGCCATTTAATACTGGCCCAATCGCACCGCTGGTCGCTAAGGTAGAAACACCATCCCGAATCACGCCACCAATCGACATACCAATACCGGAACAAGTAGCGGTCACCGCGCCCCAAGCACCAATCACCATGCCGGTCATATTTTCTTGTTCGATGCTCATGGCAATCGTGAGCGTGCTCACCGCGAACAATCCACCGCCGAATCCAATCAAAAAGGCGCCAACCCGAAACAAGTTAGCGGAGTTAAGGGGTTCT
>CALRRC020000171.1:0-3392 GCA_943370515.1 Erythrobacter sanguineus
GACCGTTGCTAGCAATATTGATGTCATTGAAACGGGTTTGTTGCCACCAAAGCCACGTTGGATTTTGTATTGGCGTTTCGCAAATAAAGTCGAGGCCGTGGTTCAATCGATTCAAGGCCAGTGCATTGTGCATAGCCACGAACGTTGCATAAGCCATGATCTCACTACCTTTCATTCGATGCCATTTGCTGGAATAAAAGACAAATCCATTTGGCGTCGACTATCGATTCGGGTATGGGCTTATTTGCGAATGGAAGCGCGTGAACTTGGTGTACCGCCAAATCCTGCTGTTTCTATTGTTCCCGTGTCCGCAGTCATTGCTAATGCGATTTCGAAGCATTACCCTTCGGTGGTGAATCAAATCGTCTCTCCAATCGCTCCGGGTGTCATGGCTATGCCACAAAGACCACAGCGTATCGTCCCCGTGGACGGTGGCACGATTGGTTTTATTGGAAAAGAGTGGGGCCGCAAGGGTTTCGCCTTTTTTATGCAAATCGCCACGCAGTTACAAAAGCAGCGTCCTCATTTGCGGCTCGTCGTGTTGGGTCCAGAGCAGGCCGAGGTAGCGGATCAGTGCCGCAACTATCCCGGTGTGATTGCGTTTTTAGGCTGGCAATCCAGCGGGTCTTTTTTTCAGGATCTGGATTTACTTATTCATCCCGCCTCTAGCGAGGCTTATGGCATGGTCATTGCTGAGGCCATGGCGTGCCAGGTCCCAGTATTGGTATCCGATGCCTGTGGGGCGGCGGTGGACGTATCCGAAGATCGTGGAACGGTTCTATCTATCCAAAATTCAGTCAGTGAATGGGCCCAAGCCGGAGATGCATTGCTCCGGAATACACACTCCATGGCGGGATATCTGCGGCCATGGTCACAGGTTGCTGCAGAATACGAAACGCAATACCACGCCAGTTCATTAAAAAAATACAAAACCACCATAAAACCATAACAACATGAAATACAACGTACAGCTGACTTTTCAATACGGGCTCACTATATTTTTGAGTGCATTTTTATTATTTCAGATTCAGCCCCTGATTGGAAAAATGATCCTGCCATGGTTTGGTGGCTCCGCGTCGGTTTGGACGACCTGCATGCTTTTTTTCCAAGCGACTTTATTGTTTGGTTATATCTATTCGCATTGGATTGTGAAGGCGCTCAGCCCCTATCGGCAGAGCATGCTGCACATCGCATTGCTACTGATTAGTTTGTCACTGCTGCCATTGGCTGCCAGCGAGTTATGGAAGCCCACCGGCAGTGAAAATCCTACCTTACAAATCTTGGGCCTTTTGTTTGTTTCCATTGGCTTGCCTTACTTTGTTCTATCGACAACCGGACCGCTGATTCAGGCTTGGTTTGCGCGAGAGCGGACGGGCGGCATTCCATATCGCTTATTTGCTTTATCTAATTTTGGATCCATGCTGGCTTTATTGGCCTATCCCATTGCCTTTGAACCAATGCTACCAACCCAGTGGCAATCGTATTGTTGGTCAGGCTTGTATGTCATTTTTGTCTTGACCTGTGGCCTCTTGGCATGGCGCAATCGTAATAGCATTGCCCTGGTAGAGACAGAAAAAGATAATTCGCCGGCGCCCACCGCACTCCATTTGCTAACTTGGATCCTATTGGCAGCGTGCCCTTCAATCCTGATGGTGGCGGATACCAGTTTCTTAACTGAAAACATTGCACCAGTTCCGATGATCTGGGTTGCCCCCTTAGCCCTATACCTGCTGTCTTTCATTATCTGCTTTGAGGGTAGCGGTTGGTATCAACGGAAGTTGTTCTTGCCATTATTGGTGGCCGCACTATTCATCTTGGCATATCTGCCGACCCTTGGCTTGAATGAGTTGCCAGTGATGATTTCGACTGGGGTTAATTTATTTTCATTCTTCGTGGTGTGCATGGTTTGCCATGGCGAGTTGGCAGCCCAGCAGCCCAATTCACGCTATCTGACTACCTACTATTTAATGCTGGCCGTTGGCGGCGTAATGGGTGGTTTCTTTGTGGGCATCATTGCGCCATATTGGTTTACGGAGAACTACGAACTGTCGGTTGGCATCGTATTAACTGGCATTGTGGTTGCACTGGTGTTTTTATCCAATACACGGTTTAAAACGAAGCAACTAAAGTTAACGGCCGCCGCTGGCATTGCTTCCTTTCTAGCGCTCATTAGTGTGATTCGCATCAACGATCATTCGCATGACATTGCTGGCATTGAGTTAACGCAACGTAATTTTTACGGGACCCTCAAAGTCTATGTTGACGAGGCCCGTGGTTATAAATCCATGCAGCATGGCCAGATTAGCCATGGTAGTCAGTTTACGGATCCTGCTAAAGCCCAAGAGCCAACAACGTATTATGTGCGCGAGAGTGGAGTAGGGCAGGCTATCTTAGTGAAATCCCAATCCAGCGAGCCAATTAAAGTCGGTGTGGTCGGTCTTGGAGTTGGCACCCTAGCTGGCTACGCGCGCAAGGGGGATGTGTATCGCTTTTATGAAATCAATCCGCAAGTGATAGACGCGGCTCAAAAGCACTTTACGTTTTTATCCAATAGTGCCGCTAGCATCCAGCATGTCTTAGGTGATGCACGCTTGCAGTTAGAGCAGGAGCCCAATCAGCAATTCGATGTCCTCGTGATTGATGCCTTCTCAGGCGATTCAGTACCGATTCATTTGTTAACCAAGGAAGCTTTTACGCATTACTTTAGGCATTTAAAGAGTGACGGCATCCTAGCGCTCCACATTACCAATCGCTTTTTGGATTTAAAGCCAGTAGTCAAAACCGCTACGAATGCTTTTGATCAAGATGTAAAGGTAATACGTTTTGCTGCCTCAGAAACCAAGGTGGGCTATCGGTCTGAGTGGGCGCTGATTAGTAAAGATAAAAAATCCTTTCGGGAGATCCAGTTCGTCAATGCCGAGGAAATTGATACTCCAAAAGAGTTTAATTTGTGGCGCGATGATTACAGCAGCCTTTTGTCCATCATCAAGTAAGCCAATCAATGAGTTTATCGGTTTCCTCTCTCGAATTTGACACCATCATTGTCGGGGCCGGTAGTGCGGGCTGTCTTTTGGCTAACCGGCTCTCTGCCGACCCAAAACACCGGGTGCTATTACTTGAAGCCGGCGGGGAAGATGATTGGTTTTGGATCAAAGTGCCGGTAGGTTATTTATTTACGATTAACAATCAACGAACCGATTGGTGTTTTAAAACAGAGGCTGATCCGGGCCTGAATCAACGTTCGATTCATTACGCTAGAGGTAAGGGCATCGGCGGATCATCGTCCATCAACGCCATGATTTATATGCGTGGACAGGCCAGTGACTATGCGCGCTGGGCAGAGCTCACGGGCGATCCGATATGGCAGTGGGATCAAACCCTCAAGACCTATA
>CALRRC020000172.1:0-3384 GCA_943370515.1 Erythrobacter sanguineus
TATCCAGCTGCCTATGCGCTAGCTGGATTGGCATACGATACGAAGTTTGACTTCAAAGTGATTGTGGATCTGCCATGGTCAGATCGCTACTTTAAGGTGCCCGTACGAAATGCGCACGGAAATACGCCCAAAATGGGGACATTGCATGCAACCGTTCTTCGCGCAGTTGAAGCAGCATACCGTGCAGCATCATCTCGCTAGATTGACCTGTTCGCCTTTCAATTTCGAGACGAACAACTCAATCCCTCACAGCAACATTACTGAAAAATCAAGACTGAATTAAGCCGCAGGCGATACGCGGACCCGAATTTCCGGCAGGCTGTGATTTGTAGTCATCGGGATCACGATGAACAACGACCGACTTACCGATAATTCCATTTGGGCCCGTGTTAACCGCAAAGCCATGTAGCTTAGCCGAGTAAGTTGCATTACCAGCTGCATCGGTCTTAATGTTCGGCATATCACCGGCGTGATGCGCGCCGCTGCCAGGCGATCCATGCGGCTTACCATCTGGGTTGAAATGACCACCCGCACTGGTAGCATCAGCAGATGAACAATCCCCTTTTTCATGAACATGAAAACCGTGTTCTGAATTTGGCTTTAATCCGCTAAATTTACCGGTGACCAAGACGTCCTTGCCTTGTGAAACAAAATTCACTTCACCAGTCGTTTTAGATCCTGTGCGCGACTCTAAATTAGCCGATGCTTTTTGCCCTGAGCCCTGCTCCATCCCTTGACATCCCACTAAGACACCAGCAGCAATGAGTAAGCTAGTCATTGCGCCAACCGTTCCCATATTTTTTTTAATCATGCTGTTCACCGTTTAAGTTATACCCACATAAAATGTACTGATATTCATGATGACAGGGTTTGATTTAATTGGGTAGGAATATTCACAATGGATTGAACGCGGCACTACCTTGTTGTAATGAAATATATCAAATTGATAAATACTTTTAAGTAGCAGTGCGTTGACGTAATGCCTCATACAAGCAAACGCCGCTGGCTACCGAGACATTAAGACTTTCAACCACACCGCGCATCGGAATACGCACCAACTGATCGCAATGCTCGCGCGTTAAGCGCCGCATCCCCTCACCTTCTGCACCCATGACTATGGCAATTGGTCCGGTTAAATCCAAATCATAAATCGACTTCTCTGCCTGATCGTCTGTGCCAATTAGCCAGATACCCAGTTCTTGCATCTCACGCATGCTACGCGCGAGATTCGTCACGGTGATTAAAGGCATCACTTCCGAGGCACCGCTGGAGACTTTACTGACCGTCGCATTAATGTGTGCTGAGCGATCCTTAGGTACTACTACGCCATGTACCCCAGCACCATCTGCCACGCGCAAGCAAGCGCCGAGATTATGCGGATCAGTCACTCCATCGAGGACCAATAAAAGGGGTTTGCCTTCAATGCCATCAACCAGCTCGGCTAAGGTGCGGGCCACCGTCATTTTTTCTGCCAAGGCTACAACGCCCTGATGACGATCGTGGCCAGCTAATTTATGCAAGCGCTCCGAATCCGCAGAATGCAGTCGATCGCCCAAAATCGATTCGGCTTGTTTTAAAAAATCACCCATGTGGCGATCGCGCCGTGCTGGGTCAAAATAGACTGCCTTGAGGCTATCGGGATCAAGGCGCAAGCGCGCCTGAATCGCATGAAAGCCGAGCATAATTTGTTTCATTACCGCTTCCCTTTACGAACGGGTGGCTTGTTACCAGAAGGCTTTCCTGGAACGCGAATGGCGGCCGACTTACCACGTGACGCTTTGGCTGACTTGGATTGCTTGGCGCTTTGCTTGCCAGCCGCCTTGGCTGCATTGACATTGATACCAGAACTTTTTTTAGGCGCCTTATTGGATGGCCGCGACTTTTTGGATGCTGCTTTTTTATTCGGCTTGCCCGTATCGCTTGCCAGCACTATGGTGCGGCTACGCACGCCATCGCGCTCACTGATGACGGACTTCACTAAAGAGAACTCAATCTTGCGCGCATCCAAATCAACGCGGCTAACGAGTACGTGCAGGCGATCACCTAAACGGTGGCGCATACCAGTGCGCTCGCCGCGCAACTCCTGACGGGCTTCGTCGTACTGGTAGTAGTCGCCGCCCAGTTCGGTGACGTGCACCATGCCCTCAACAAAGAGATTTTCCAGTTGAATGAAGAGCCCAAAACTCGCCACTCCCGTAATCGTGCCGGCGTATTCTTGGCCGAGGTGATCCCGCATGTAATAGCACTTGAGCCAGGCCTCCACATCACGCGATGCCTCATCAGCTCGCCTTTCATTGGATGAGCAATGCACGCCCAGCTGACCCCATACTGCGAGCGCGCCGCTCGCTGCTGCGCCTTTACCCTTTTGTGGTCCGGCTGCTTTACTCGCGCTCTGTGACTTTTTTGCTTCCGATGCATTGGTGCGTGCTTGCCCCTTGCGTGGCAAGGTGAGATTAAGCGGTACCCGCTCTGGCAGACTGGGGTAATACGGCTTCTTTTGCAGGATGGCTTTAATCGCCCGGTGCACTAGTAAATCAGGGTAACGCCGAATCGGGCTGGTGAAGTGCGCATACGCCGGATACGACAAACCAAAATGCCCGACATTTTCAGGCTGATAGACCGCTTGCTGCATTGATCGGAGCACCACGGTTTGCAGCATGGTTGCATCGGGTCTAGGCTTGATTTCTTTAATGAGCTTAGCAAAATCTTTGGGCTGAGGCTTTTCATTGCCACCGAGGCTGAGGGATGCGGTGCGCAGTACCTGCCGCAGCGTCATGATTTTCTCTTCCGATGGCTCGGCATGAACGCGGTACAAACCCAAGTGCTTATTTTTTTGTAAAAAATCAGCAGCACATACGTTAGCAGTCAACATGCACTCTTCAATCAGGCGATGCGCATCATTACGCGTGCGTGGCTCAATGCGTAAAATCTTACCGAGCTCATTCGAAATAATTTGGGTCTCGGTAGTTTCAAAATCCAAGGCGCCGCGCTTCTCGCGCGCCGACAATAAGATTTTGAATAAGCCATACAAATTACTCAGCAGCGGACGAAACTGCGCAAACCGGGCCGCATCGGGGCCGTTGGAGTTACTGATGACCTCCCATACTGCATCGTAGGTAAAACGCTGCGCCGAGTGCATGACTGCAGGGTAAAACTGATAAGCAAGGATTTCACCATGTACATCAATGACTGAGTCGCACACCATGCAGAGGCGATCTACTCCCGGGTTTAAAGAACACAGTCCATTGGAAATCTTTTCTGGCAGCATCGGAATGACGCGGCGCGGAAAGTACACCGAGGTAGCCCGTAGTAGGCCTTCTTCGTCCAAGGCGTTACCAGGCTTAACGTAATGCGACACATCCGCAATCGCCACAATCAGGCGCC
>CALRRC020000173.1:0-3373 GCA_943370515.1 Erythrobacter sanguineus
TATGAGGGTAGCCCCATGGAGGTATCGCTCGACTTAGCTTGCCCAGACATATTGGGCGATCCAACAAAGCTGCGCCAGGTGATTCATAATCTCTTGCAGAATGCGCAAGATTCGACTTTAGAGGGTCAACGCACTGGGGCGTCCGTCGCGATTACAACCGAAGCAGTTCCCTACAAACAGGCCAATGGTGTCATGCAAAAAGCGGTGCGATTTAGTATTGCTGACTCGGGAACGGGATTTCCAGCTAAGATACTAGCAAGAGCCTTTGAGCCTTACGTCACAACAAAAACGAAGGGTACTGGTTTAGGCCTTGCGGTGGTGAAAAAAATTGTGGATGATCATAGTGCAAAAATTGAGATTCGAAATCGAATGCAAGGGGATGCGGTAGTGGGCGCACAGGTGTCTATTTTGTTTATGAATCTAGCGAAAGAGGCAGCTTAGCCATGGCGAGTATTTTGGTGGTCGACGATGAAATGGGCATTCGTGAGCTTCTCAATGAGATTCTGACGGATGAGGGCCATACCGTGTATGCGGCAGAGAGTGCGATACAGGCGCGAACAGTTCGAGAGCAAATGCGGCCCGATTTGGTTCTCTTGGATATTTGGATGCCCGACACAGACGGCATTACTTTACTTAAAGAGTGGTCCAATAGCGGGCAGCTCACCATGCCAGTAGTGATGATGTCCGGCCATGCCACGATTGATACTGCAGTGGAGGCAACTCGCATTGGCGCCCTTAATTTTTTAGAAAAACCAATTGCACTGCAAAAACTGCTAAAGACAGTGAACAAGGCGCTTGAAAGTGCGCCCAAGCAGGCGCAGGCTGTGGAAGCGCCGGTCGCATTAGCATCTTCTAGGTCGATCGCAGAGGTGAAGCCCGTGGCTAGCGCCATGACGGCGCCAGCAGGCGAGTACATTAGTGGCATTGCCAAGATGTATTTTGATCTGCCCTTACGCGAGGCACGAGATCTCTTTGAAAAAGCCTATTTTGAGCATCAGATGCAAATTATGGGCGGAAGCATGACTCGCATCTCAGAATACACCGGGCTTGAGCGTACGCATTTGTACCGCAAACTCAAGGCGCTTGGCGTGGATGCCACTAAAAGCAAGGGCGAAGTAGCGCCAGAATCTGCACCAGGAAAACAGTAAGCAAATTTAATTCGGTCGGCAAGTAACGGCGACGTACTGGGCAGGCAATGCAAGCAAGGCAGCTTTTAAAATAATGCAGGATAAAAATAAGCTAGTAATTATTGGTGATGGCTTTGCCGCTGCAGCTACGGCCATTCATCTCTTGCGTAAAGGCATCGCGGCAGACTCACTCACCATCATCGGGGCCGGGCCCATAGGCAAGGGCAACGCTTATGGTTGTGCAAGCCCATTCTTTCGGCTTAACGTACGCGAAGATTTGCCGATTGTTTTCTCAGAAGACCCCTTGCATTTTGCACGCTGGGCCGAGGCAAACATAGATGACCCCGAAGCAAAAACAAGTGCGGGATTTTTTTATCGTCGCGCCGATTTCGGGCGCTATATTTCTGTGCTGATTACCGCAGAAATTGGCTTCGATAAAATTCAGCGCATACAGAGTAATGTATCCGCCCTCAATCAAGCGCACGGCTTATGGAAGTTGGATACCGCTGATGGCCGATTTATTTATGCAGAGAAGGTCATTATTGCAACTGGTAATTCGCCACCAACCTGGCCATGCCCTGTACAGACAGAGAATGGCGAACAGGCGTCTACACGAATGATTGAAAATCCATGGACGGGGCATTACCTCTCGTCCATTAGTGCAGAGGAGCGCATCGTGCTGCTCGGCGGAGGCCTCACTGCGCTGGATGCAATTTACGCATTAGCTGCGCAGGGGCATCGTGGTCTGATTACTGTGGTGGGACCAAGGCCATTACTCCCCCCATCACAAGCGCAATGGATTAGACAAAAGCAGCCGAACTGGCCGAAGAATTTAACTCCAGCCAAGCTACTCCGCTTTATGCGCCAATACTTACCGCCAGTAGCAACTACAACTACAGAGTGGCAAAACGCTTGGGAAGAGTTAAGGCCGAACCTAAACTCGATTTGGCAGCAATTTACACCACGTCAGCGGCAAATTGTGTTTAAGCGCCTAGGATGGGCATGGTCTTTATATCGGTTTCGGGCCTCTCCACAAACAATAAAAGCATACGAACAGCTCAAGGCAAATCATCAAATCCAGTTTGTCGTGGGACGGGCAAAGCAAATAGAGTGCTCGGACAGCGCAATAGCCGTACACCTGAGTAACGGCCAACAAATAGAGGCTGATCGAATGATCAACTGCACTGGCGTTGGAACAGGCTTATTTCTCAATCGACTGATCGCCGATGCGATTGCGATCCCGGACCCCCTAGGCACGGCCATAGCCGTCGATACAAACCTCAATGTAATAAAGCCAAACTTGCAGGCTTGGAATAATCTATGGATGCTGGGTCCAGCCACGATGGGTAGCTTGGGCGACGTCATTGCCGCCAGTGCAATTGCAAAGCAAGCCGAGCAGTTGGCTTTGGAAATTACAGGCGCTGTTTAAAAAAGCCTTTGGCCGAGATACAGAGAAAGCCTCAAATCCCACATATTTGGATTTATAAGGGTAAAAAACAGTTCCGCTATAATCTTGGTTCTTGGCCTGGTAGCTCAGTCGGTAGAGCAGAGGATTGAAAATCCTTGTGTCGGTGGTTCGATTCCGCCCCGGGCCACCAAGATTCAAAAAGAGAGCTTCTAGCTCTCTTTTTTCTTTTCTACCCTAGCTATTTGCGTCTAAGTTCAGCAATGGTGTGTCCACCTTAGTTTTAGCGCCTTATGTCAGTGCTTAGAGCTTCTAATCTAAAAATCAGGATGTTTAATCCTGTTCTACCGTTCTTACTATCCGCCCACGATTGATCAGGGTACCCTTTTCATGTAATGTCCTTTAAAAGGACATTTTTAGATAAGGGGATGTAATGAGAAAACAGATATTTGTGGGTACTGCCTTGCTATCAATATTGATGCTTACTGGCTGTGACAAACTACCAATCAGTGGCGCACAAAGATTTCAGATCGTTTCAAATCCAAATGCTCGTATCGATACATTTTTACTTGATACCCAAAAAGGTAAAGTTTGGCGGATGACTAAGATTACTGATTTAGATGGTCAGCCTACTATATGGGAGCCCATGGAAATTGTTGACCCTGATGGTGAGATTGGGATAACCCCCAAAACTCTTCTAGAGCGTTATCCACCCGTTAAGAAAAAATAAATGATTAGCTATTGGTGGATCCTTGTTCCAATTGCCGGATTACTTGGTTATGCATTAAAAAGCTATCGCACATATCAGTTTCAGAATATTGGCGAAGTATTGGTTCGCAAG
>CALRRC020000174.1:0-3370 GCA_943370515.1 Erythrobacter sanguineus
TTTTATGAATGGTTAATGTTTTTTATTTCTCAGGTACAGGATGCGCATTCGATATTTCCGGATTGGTAGATTAGTAGCTTGCATGCCCTTGGCAGCGGCTGTCACGTTTGCTATGCCAACTGCATTAGCCCAATCAAAGCCGGATCTGCCGCCGCCAAGCCAAAAGTCAATGCCAGCCGCTCCTGGCACCATCTATAGCTTAGAGCAATTAATTCAGCTGGCATTGGAATCCAACCCTCGGGTATTGGCAGCACGCGATCAAGCAGCAGCCTCTAGCGGGCAATTACGTGCCGCCAAGGCAGTGCCAAACCCTCAATTTGAATACAACACCGGACAGCAACGCTCGGCTACTGGACCATTGACTACCGGCAATGTCTCGTCTTGGTCGGTGACTCAGCCATTAGATATGCCATACACCCGTTTTCCACGTGTTGATGCGGCAGAGGCCAATGCGCGCGGTGCGCAAGCTACGCGTATTGCCTTTGAGGTGGAAGCCATTGCCAATGTGCAAATGCGGTATTACGAGTTGATACGCAGAGAAGCGGAGGCGCGTGCAGCAAATGAAGACTTGGATCTGACGAAGCAAATTCGGGATCGGATGCAACTGCGCTATGACGTGGGTGAGACCGCGCGCTTTGAGTTGATACGGGCGCAGACGGAGTTTTTGAATGCGCAAATGAATGCAGAATCCAGCAAGCTCCGCATCGAGCAAGCGCGCGGACTATTGCGACAAACGGTGGGACATCAGCTTATAGCCGATTTTGCATTGGCAGCGCAAAGCCCAAAAGCAAATGAGTTGCCGCCCCTCGAAACCTTGCTGAACGAGGTACGCAATCAAAGCCCTGAACTGCAAAAAGCGCAAGCGCAAGTGGAGTCAACCCAATCTAGGCTCAGCTTTGAAAAAAACTCACGCTTACCTAACGTAGCTGTCAAGGCGCAACAATTAAATGATCCTAATTTCACTGATCGAATGTATGGGTTAGTAGTGACTATTCCGATTTGGGACTTTAGGGGCGGACAAATCGCCGAGGCCGAAGCCAATGCATCTAGAGCCAAGAATGAATTCAATGCCCAAACGCAAAGCTTGGAGCAGCAAATGCAATCAGCTTATAAGCTTTATCTGATTGCTAGTTATCAAGTGCAAATTTTGGATAAAGAGGTAGTGCAATTAGCTGCAAGTGCTCGGCGCATTGCAGAAATTTCATACCGTTTTGGCGAGCGCGGCATGCTCGAGTACCTCGATGCGCAGCGCACCTTTCGTGCAGCGCGCAATGACTTAATTAAAGCCCGTTTTGATCTGGCATCGATTATTACGGAGATACAGCGTTTACGTGCGAGCCCAGAGTGGGTCGCCAAACTCGAAGGTGATAAAAAATGAATCCCCAGTTACTGATTCTTCTCAAGCAAATTAGAGATCAGTTGATCGTCTTAAAAAATCGCCTCTTGCAATATGTTGAAGAGGCGTATGACAACACAATGGCGACGCAAAAGCAGATCTATAGCCAAGTATTTAACTGGCTTGCCGTGCGCGTGCCCGCATTCACGGATACTTATTTACAAGCCCCGACTTGGTTTAAAAAAGGCCTATTTGTATTGCCTTGGCTGGTTGTTGCGCTATCAACCTTGCACTACTTTGATGTGTTTGATCCCAAACCAATAGTCAAATACGTTCAAGATCCGAATATTGTCTATGTAAATGACGACCTACGTAAGATGATTCAAGATGGCAAGCTTGAACTCGGCAAATTCACTGAAGAGGTACGTGTTTCAGGGCGAATTGATTTCAATGAATCTTATCTGGCGCGCATTGGTGCCAACGTAACCGGTCGCGTTTCAGAAATACTCGGCTTTCCAGGTCAAATGGTGAAGCAGGGTGATTTGTTAGCCAAAATTACGTCAACCGAGTTAACTCAATCGCAATTGTCCTACCTGCAAGCCAGAAGTGCTAGTCAGCTTGCCGAGCAGGCAGCCAACCGGGCACGCATTCTTTATAAAGAGGACGTCATCGCACTCGCCGAGTTACAGCGCCGTGAAGCCGAGGCGACGAGCGCAAAGGCTCAATTTGGAGCCGCAAATGATCAGTTACGCGTACAAGGCATGGATCAAGCCAGCATTGATCAGCTCGCGAAAACCAGCGTAATTAAATCCATAAATAATGTACGCGCAACAATTGACGGAGAAATCGTCGAGCGCAAAATCACCAAGGGACAGGTAGTTCAGCCAGCTGACGCACTTTTCACAATTGCTGACCTAGATGCCCTATGGGCGATTGCCGAAGTGCCTGAAAGTGCGGCGTACTTAATAGTCAAAGGGGAAAAATCATCCGTCATTATTCCTGCCTTACGTGATCAGGTAATTGAAGGAGTGGTCTCCCATGTGGATTCGATCGTCAATCCGACAACTCGAACCGTATTGGTACGCATGGATATTCCAAACCAAAGTGGTCAGGTTAAGCCAGGCATGCTGGCAACCATGCTGATCGATAGCCAGCCAAGGGAACGCCTTCTTGTGCCCTTGGAGGCGATTGTTCGTGAAGACAACTACGACTATGTTTACGTGCGTGAAGACGATGAGCGCTATCGCATGGTGATGGTCAAGCTAGGACCAGAGGGCAAGGGCTTTAGGCCACTACGCTCTGGACTTAAAGAAGGAGCCGAGATTGTGATTAAAGGCGCCTATCACCTCAACACCGAACGCAAGAAGCAGCTCTCCGGCGGTTAATGTACCCCAATTTCTTCGCCACTCTTTTTAGGTTAATAAACCCACGCCATGATTGAAAAAGTAGTTCGCCTCGCGCTACAGCAGCGTCTCTTGATTCTGATTATTTCAGTAGTGCTGCTCATTGCCGGTTTGATTGCCACCAAGCGCTTATCCGTTGACGCTTTCCCTGATGTGACGAACGTGCAAGTGCAGATTGCCAGTGAAGCTCCAGGTCGATCACCCGAAGAAGTAGAGCGCTTTGTCACCATCCCGATTGAGCTCAGCATGACTGGCTTACCGGGTTTAGTCGAGATGCGCTCCCTTAATCGCAATAGCATCTCGATTGTGACCCTTGTGTTTACAGAAAAAACCGATGTCTATTTTGCAAGGCAATTGGTTTTAGAGCGCTTGATCGAAGCTGCCTCGCGCATGCCAATTGGTGTCGTCCCGGTTTTGGCACCTCTTTCAACCGGCTTAGGTGAGGTGTATCAATACACCATCAATCATCCAACGGATGGCAACACAGAGGTTGGAGTCGATGAGTTGGCTGAGCGCAGAACCATTCAGGACTGGGTTGTTAGGCCAATGTTGCGTTCAGTGCCTGGCGTTGCAGAAATTAACACAATGGGTGGATACGCCAAAGAGTATCAGGTCTTAGTTAATCCAGAAC
>CALRRC020000175.1:0-3347 GCA_943370515.1 Erythrobacter sanguineus
CTTACCAACTGCAGCGGTAACCGATTTAGCCAACAGCCCCGGCATGAAGATTGTCATGGTCGATACCTCTACTGAAGTACCTGCCATGAATAAGAAATACGGTAACTTGTATTTCCCATCGACCATCTCTAAGCAAACCTATAGCGGCATGGCAAAAGATAACAACGTTGCTGCTGTTGCCAATATTTTGGTTGTCAGTTCAGCTATGTCGGATGCCGAAGCCTACAAAATCGTCAAGGCAATTTTTGACAATCAATTGGAGTTGGTTCGTTCGCACGCAGAGTATCGCAATGTGAAGCTTGAGAATCAAAAGGCTGGCTCAACACCAGTTGCTTATCATCCAGGCGCCTTAAAGTACTTTAAAGAAAAAGGCATCAAGGTAAATTAATTATCTGAATGCCAATGTAGTTTGAATTGAAGATAGAAAATTAGGCAGGGACATGACCCAAGTAGCAATTGATACAGCAACGCAAGAAAAGTTAGACGCCTTCATTAAGCAGGAAGAAGGTGACTCCAATGACTACAAAGGGCTATTGGCTAAATTTATAGTCCTGGTTGCTGTAGGTATGTCCTTGTTTCATTTGTATGCAGCCTATTACATCGTGCCAACCCACCAGTTACGGGTTGTGCACGTTGCTTTAGTTCTTTTTTTACTGTTTCTGAGTTTTCCGATTTCCAATCGCTTCAAGAATCGATTGATGTGGTGGGACGTTATTTTTAGCCTCCTTGCAATCTATATTTCGTATTACGTTTTGAGTGGTGGCGATGACTTTACCGATCGCAACACCGCACCCGACCCCAAGGATGTTTATTTAGGTATTGCTTTAATTCTCCTTATTTTGGAGGGTGTGCGCCGTACGAACGGCATGATCCTAGTTGGTGTCACCGTTTGTTTCTTGCTGTATGCCCTTTTTGGCAACCATTTACCCGCTCCATGGACCCATAAAGGCTACGAATTAGATCGCCTCGTCGGTTTTATGTACATGACTCTAGAGGGCATCTACGGCACTGCGATTGATGTGTCTGCAACCCTCATTATTTTGTTTACGATCTTTGGCGCCTTTTTGCAATTTACCGGCGCTGGTAAGTTCTTTATTGATTTTTCCTTTGCTGCCATGGGCGGCAAATCCTCTGGTGTAGGTCGCACGATTGTGCTGTCCTCTTTCTTACTCGGCGGCCCCTCTGGCTCTGGCGTTGCTACGACTGTGACTGTTGGCTCCGTTGCCGCACCCATGTTGGATAAAGTCGGTTACGAAAAAAATGCAGCGGGTGGCTTACTAGCAGCAGGTGGTCTTGGCGCGATTATTTCCCCTCCGGTACTCGGCGCTGCCGCTTTCTTAATCGCTGACTTTTTGAAAATTTCCTATTTGGATGTGCTCTTAATGGCGTGCATTCCAACCATCTTGTTTTACCTTGGCTTGTTTGTCATGGTTGAGATCGATGTACGTAAGTACAAGATGAAGAGCATTCATTTTGAATCTGCAGAATCTGCATGGCAACTTACAAAGAAGTATTGGTTTCACTTCTTTTCGCTGATTTCCATTGTGGTATTCATGTTGATGGGCTTCTCTCCCGTCATGTCCGTGTTTGCTGCAACTGTGGTCTCCGCCCTTACCAGTATGCTGCGTGAAGATACGGCGATCATTCCCTATGCTTGGTTTAAAGGCAAGATGCCGATTCTGTCTGGCTTATACAACTCCAACTTAACCAAATCATTGGCTGCGGGCTCTACTGGTGTTATTTCGATTGCAGCAACCTGCGCGGGCGCTGGACTCATTGTTGGTACCGTTACCCTCACCGGCCTTGGTTTGAAATTTAGTTCGATTGTGATTCAGTACGCGGACGGATCCTTACTGCTCACCGCCATCTTCACCGCCTTGGTCGTTTGGGTTGTGGGCCTGGCTGTACCGGTTACTGCCTCATACATCATTTGCGCGGTGATTGCAGCCCCCGCCCTGATTAACTTAGGCGTGCCGGCATTTGCAGCGCACATGTTCATTTTCTATTACGCTGTCCTCTCCGAAGTATCGCCACCGACTGCCCTATCGCCGTTTGCTGCTGCGGCGATCTGTAAAGGCGACCCCTACAAAACGACGCTGCAATCCTGGAAGTACGTTGCTCCCGCGATTTTGGTGCCCTTTATGTTTGTGCTGGATAAATCAGGCGTTAGTTTGTTGCTCATGGGCTCCACCGCTGCGCTTGAGCAGGCGAATTGGAGTGAGATCGCCTGGATTACATTTACTGCTATTGCCGGTATTATTTGTCTTGCGGGTGGTTTGCAAGGCTGGTTTATTGAGAAGACCAATCGCGTCGAGCGTATTGTCATGATTGCATCTGGTGTAGCGCTGGCCTACCCAACGAATGAGGCTGACATAGGCGGCTTCATCGGTTTTGGCCTAGTTCTCCTCTCCCAAATCATTCGCAACCGCCGTCAGCGGCCGCCGGCAATCGCCTAAGGCTGCTTATGATCGGTCTTCAGTGCTCTGATCAAAATAATGCCCTGCTCATGCGGGGCATTTTCTTTCGGTTGGACGAACTTGCTTCTTTCAATTAACATATGTACACTGTACATATGACTTCATTAAGATTTGAATGGGAGCCCAGAAAAGCTTCAGCTAACCTAAAGAAACACGGCATTTCTTTTGAAGAGGCGAAATCTGTGTTTTATGATGAAAGTGCTAAGTTAATTTCAGATCCAGATCATTCGGAGGATGAAGACAGATTTATCTTGCTGGGAGTAAGTCATTCTCTTCGCGTAATTTTGGTTTGCCATTGTTATCGAAGTGAGGGTAATGTCGTTCGTATTATTTCGGCTCGTAAGGCAACTGCCAAAGAGTCAAAAGCTTATTAAAGGTGATGAAGATGCGTAAAGAATATGATTTCTCAAAAGCACGTAAAAACCCATATGCTTCTATGCTCAAGAAGCCTATAACCATTAGATTGGATGAGGATTCAGTGAGGTACTTCAAATCTGTATCAGAAGAGGTGGGCATTCCTTATCAAAGCCTTATTAATCTCTATTTAAGAGACTGTGCAGCCACTCATAAGAAATTAAATCTTAGCTGGAAGTAGTCTAGGGGGAGAGTGAGAATCTCCTGAGGCCCTGGTCGATTCCGCCCCGGGGCACCAAGAAATACCAAAACCACCTTCGGGTGGTTATTTTTTGGATGTCTGCTTAGGGTCGATTGCAGACATTAAAAGGCCAACGGATAGGGAAGATGATTACTTAGTGATTTTGCTCCAAGCCGATTTTCCAGCGTACTTTTGAATCGCTTTTTCATCGAATTCAAATCCCAAGCCGGGGGTTTTGTGCAAAATCAAATCGCCGTTTTTAAATGCCAATTGCT
>CALRRC020000176.1:0-3326 GCA_943370515.1 Erythrobacter sanguineus
AAATCGGTTGGGAAGACTCCAAAATAGGAAATGGCGAAGGAGGCAGCTGCAATCCCGATGGCGCCAGCTAAACCAAATATCAAAATCAGAAATAAACGCAGGCCTGCTGGTAAGTAAATCCAGCTCACACCTAAGTCGTATTTCACGGTCTCGGTGATCCAGTCATTGAAAAAAAACAGAGCACTGTACAGTAGCGCACTAATGAATACGCCCAGCAGAAAAAGCCGCGGCCGGCCAGAAGAGATACTGATGTGTTCCATGTTTTAATTCTATGCAATTATTTGCTCAGCATACGTACAGAGGGTTTATACTTAGCTGTATGGTGTACACCGCGCGTACTGTATTAACTACTAAAACCGTAACCAACATCGAAAAAACTGAATAATGCCTGGCCCATCCAACTCCAAGAATTCTGCCTATATTCGCTTCCTCAATTTAATTGACGTGTTGGATCGCATTAATCCGGGCAAGAAATTAGACGCCATCGAGGAAAGCTTACTCAATAAGATTGTTTTAAGTGCGCACCAAGGTGAGGTTGTTCTGGTCGGCGATCTGATTTCGCTCGCTGAATTCGGCTCACAAGCGACTTTACATGGCCGACTTAAAAACTTACGCGCGATGGGCTTAATCGAGATGAACGCAGATGAGGATGGTCGCAAAAAACATGTTGTGCCTACCAAGTCAGCCATGAAGCGCTATGAAGAGCGATCCAAATGCCTCGAAAAAGCCGTTCGCGCAGGATAAATAAACTCAGACGTTAAATAAGAAATTCAGTACGTCGCCATCTTTAACGATGTACTCCTTCCCTTCGGCACGCATCTTGCCCGCCTCCTTAGCGCCTGACTCCCCTTTGTATTGAATGAAGTCATCAAATGCAATGGTTTGCGCTCGGATAAAGCCGCGCTCAAAATCGGTATGGATCACACCTGCTGCATTCGGTGCCGTATCGCCGATGCGAATCGTCCACGCACGCACCTCTTTTACGCCTGCTGTGAAATAGGTCTGCAAACCTAGTAAGGCGTAGCCCGCACGAATCACCCGATCTAAGCCAGGTTCTTGCATGCCCATGTCGGCTAAGAATTCGGTTTTATCTGCATCTTCGAGATCAGCAATCTCAGCTTCGATGGCGGCGCAAACTGCTACAACGGGAGCGCCCTC
This sequence comes from Erythrobacter sanguineus, assembly GCA_943370515.1. Lineage (GTDB taxonomy): Bacteria > Pseudomonadota > Gammaproteobacteria > Burkholderiales > Burkholderiaceae > Polynucleobacter. Next base: position 1,159 of record CALRRC020000176.1, read on the forward strand.
TTTCGCAGCATGCGCAATTACCGCATCCAAATGGGGATTGTTCTGAAAGCCATCGTCTTTGACGTTCGCAACATACATGGCAGGTTTAGCGGTAATCAAGCAAAGGGGTTTAAGCAGCAACTTCTCATCGTCACTTAGGCTCATACTCCGCACTGGCTGAGCCTCGTTTAAATGGGCCTGGACTTTGCTGAGAACAGCAACCAGGGCAGCCGCTTCTTTGTCGTTGCCAGATTTGGCTGCTTTACTCGAGCGATTCAGGGTTTTTTCAACCGTAGCCAGGTCGGATAATGCCAACTCCGTATCAATCACCCCAATATCTGCGATGGGATCGATCTTGCCAGCAACGTGAATGACGTTTGGGTCGTCAAAGCAGCGCACCACATGGGTAATCGCATCGGTTTCCCGAATATTGGCCAAAAACTGATTACCCAGGCCTTCGCCCTTGGATGCACCAGCAACCAAGCCCGCAATATCAACGAACTCGACGGCCGCCGGCACAATGCGCTCTGGGCTCACAATCGCAGCTAAAGCAGCCAAACGAGGGTCAGGAACCTCGACTACGCCTACATTGGGCTCGATCGTGCAGAAGGGATAGTTTTCTGCCGCGATGCCAGCTTTGGTAAGCGCATTAAAGAGGGTGGATTTGCCGACGTTAGGCAGGCCGACGATGCCGCATTTTAAAGACATGCCTCCATTGTAATTCGGCTTGTTTCGATATCATCGGGTTATGGCATTCAATTCACCCAAATCAAGTTCTTCAGCCAAGGCGCCTATACCGGTCAGTGGTAAACCACGTCAGTGCGATATTGCCATCATTGGCGGGGGCATTGTCGGTAAAGCCTGCGCTCTGGGCCTAGCCCAACAGGGTTTTGATGTGGTCCAAATCGCGCCGGATATAGATCAGCAAACCGCCAAACCAAGCGGGGATCTCTGGGCTGAACGCATTTACGCTATCTCTCCTGGAACTCGCTCCCTATTGCAATCCCTGCAAGTGTGGGATGCGATTGATCATGCCCGCCTCCAAGTTGTTCGGGATATGCGCATTTATGGCGACCGCGGCGAACCCACTGATGGACTGCATCTCTCCGCATTTGAGGCAGGCGTTCCCGAGCTTGCCTGGATCGGAGAATCCGATTTACTTGAGCATACCCTCGAGCAAGCCTGCCGCTTTCAGTCGAAATTGGAGTGCGTTGTTGGATCGCTCGACAATCTGTTTATCGAGCCCGATGGCGCTTTACTCAGAGTACATGGCGCGCAATCACCAGTTGAGATTAAAGCCAACTTGGTCATTGCAGCTGACGGCGCAAACTCATCCCTGCGTTCCATGCTCGAAATCCAAACGGATCAGAAATCGTATGAGCAACGCGCAGTCGTGGCCAATTTTTTATGCACGAATGCCCATTTAGAAACCGCATATCAGTGGTTTTTACCAGGCGGTGACATTCTGGCGATGCTACCCCTCCCCGGCAAGCAGGTGTCAATGGTATGGTCCACCTCCCCTGAAAATGCGGCCCGGCTGCTTACCCTCGAAGCCAGCCAATGGCAGTCTGAGTTTGCAGCACTTCAGGATGGTGCGATTGTGCATGCCCTTGGTACACTCACCCCACACTCCACACCAGGCTCGTTTCCGCTGCGCAAAATCCGTGCGCAGCGCGTGATTGGACCGGAGCTCATGCCCAAAGTGATTTTGATTGGGGATGCCGCGCACGTCATACACCCCTTAGCCGGGCAAGGATTAAATTTGGGCTTGCGGGATGTAGCCGCCATACTGCGCATACTGCGCGAACGTGAATCATTTCGAGCAATTACGGATCCGGTCTTGCTGCGCCGCTATGAGCGTGAACGCCAAGGTGATACCAGTGCCATACTGTGGGTGACCGATCGATTGAAGCAATTGTTTACGAGCGCCAATCCCCTACAGAAAAAAATTCGCAATTGGGGCATGGGCTTAGTTAACCGTAGCCATCTAATAAAACGGTATTTAATAAAAGAAGCGTTAGGAGAAGTGCAATGAAAAACAATCTACGAAATACCGCTTCTGCCTTAGCCTTGTGCGCTAGCGTCATTGGCTTATTGGCTAGCGCTCCTCTTGCACAGGCTCAAAATACCCAACAGATTAAGGCTGAGTTGCAAAAGCGACTGGGCAGCACCGCCAACATTAAAGGCGT
>CALRRC020000177.1:0-3315 GCA_943370515.1 Erythrobacter sanguineus
TGACAATAATGCTATTACCGCTTGATAAAGTACGCGCTGCAATCAGAGCGGCCCACCGATCCGCACCAAGCTGGGCAGGTTCGGTATAGCGTGACCGTAGACCGTCAACCGCGGAGTTTCCATATAAGCGAAACCAGGCTACATCTTGCCATTGCACAAACAACTGCTTGAGGTTGACGGCGCATTCTTCTGCAGCAACGCAGCACACCCCAATGGCATCAGGCCTTGGGATTGTTTGCAAAATGTAATGCGCTAACTCAGCACAGTGTTCTGGGGAGAGCAGTAATTGGGTATCAATTGCCCCGGAGTAAAGCCAAAGCTTTTTGTTGCGGTCAATCGGATTTTGCTGCGACTCAACCGCCGCCCATTTTAGACGGGTATTGCCGACATCAAACAGGAGATACATGCTCATGCTTGCCTACGGAGTGATACGTCACCGGCATGAACCGCAACGAGCGCATGGTCCGTTTGAATTTGATACGCCCCAGTATGGTCAATACCGGATGCTACGCCCTCAATGTTTTTCTCTCCGCGCACGCTTGTAAAAACAGGCTCTCCTTGAAAGGCGTCCCAATCCGACCACCGCTCTATAAAAGGCTCAAAGCCATGTTGATCAAACTCAGTGCATAGGCGCTCAAATGCATTGACTAGATTAAGCCAGATGTAATCCTGATCCGGTAGCGCCTGCCCCTGCATTAACAGTTGGTCTAGTCCGCCAATGGGGCCGGAGTGAATCGCTTTTAATTCAGCAGCATCGCTGATATGGGAGTGCATGTTAAGACCAACCCCGATAATCATCCAGCTTGGTTCGGTGGGCGCAGTTTGACCGCCCTCAATCAAGATACCACCGAGCTTTGCATGACCGATCACAATGTCATTGGGCCATTTCAAGCGGAGTCCTTGCTGATAGAGCGCGCGTTCACTTGTATTGAGTGCGCTGCAGATGCCCTCAATGACTGCCAAGCCGGCAACCAAGCTAAGACCACTTAATGCAGCAGGGCTTTTTTGAAAAGGGAATGCTAAGGAAAAAGACAGTGAGTCCTCGGCGCGGGCGTACCAAGTTCTGCCAGCACGCCCTTTGCCATGGGTCTGTTTTTTACTCAGGCGGGCAACCGGATCGATCAGTGTGCCAGCCCGCCAGCGTGCCATGAGGTCATCGTTAGTTGACCGTGTTTGGGCGACGCGCTCGAGGATGCAGTTTCCGTTCATTTCACTATTGTAGAAAGGTCTGCCCTAAAATTGCAGGATGTCAGCAGAATCAGGGCAAAACCCCCGTCCGCGTAAATTGGTATGGCCATTACAGGCCATGCCGCTGGCGCGAGCCATGGCCTTAATCTATGGTTTGTTGATTATTTACACTAGCCTCAATCCATTTGATTTTTATTTTCAAAATGGGGTTAAGGGAACCGCTTGGATTTCAGCCCCATTACCGCGCTTCATTCCTCTATTTGATGTTGTGACCAATGTATTGGCATATATCCCTTTAGGGTTTTTGTTGGTGTGCGTTGTCTTCCCGCGCTGGCGGCGTTTTATCGCTTTGTCGATTGCAATGGTTTGCTGCGCACTACTTGCTGCGGGTGTAGAAAGTTTACAAACCTGGCTACCCACCCGAATCCCCAGTCAAACCGACTGGTGGGCCAATGTGTTGGGTGGTTTTATTGGCGCTTTATTGGCATTACCGCTGGGGCCTCAATGGCTTTCTGGCAGTGCCCTGCGGCGGCAATTTGATACGTGGTTTGGGCTGAACTGGGGCGCAGCGACCTTATTCATCCTGTTTCCGTGGGCGCAAATTTATCCCCAAAGCGCATGGCTTGGCATGGGGGCATGGCGACAGCTAATCGGCGCTCCAGACTGGGGAACGTTGGTGATGAATCAGATGCTACGCGAGGGCCTGATTACCACCAGCTGCTGGCTTGGGGTTGGGCTAATCCTCTCCCTTGGAATGCGAGCCAAAGCCCCGCAATGGCGATTACTTATGAGTTTGCTCGCCGCTTCGGTATTGATTAAGAGCCTCTTCACTGGTTTGCAGTTCGGTGGGGAATTTAGTATGGCCTGGCTGACTACGGGTGCCATTTGGGGCATGCTGCTTGGGAGCGCTTTACTGCTGTGGGCAATGCGCTTGGGCAGTATTTATCGCTTATGGATTGGCCTGGGCTGTTTGGTAGCCATGCTCGCACTAGTTAACTTGTTTCCAGACAATCCTTACTTTACCTTGACTTTAAAGGCATGGTTTCAGGGTCGCCTCCTTCATTTCAATGATCTAATGAAATGGGCCTCTTTCCTATGGCTTCCATTTGCAATGGCTTGGGTGTTGCAAAATCAGTTCGCTACCCGAATAACGAAACGACCGATATAATTTTTAATATGCCATTTAAACACCACCTCTTCTTTTGTCTTAATGAACGCAGTAATGGCGAGAATTGCTGCGCCCAGCACAATGCATTTGATTTATTCACCTACGCCAAAAGTCGCATTAAAGAGCTGGGGCTTTCTGGTGCAGGCAAGATTCGCGTCAACAAAGCAGGCTGCCTGGATGCATGTAACCTAGGGCCGGTGATGGTGATCTACCCAGAGGGGACGTGGTATACCTTTATTGATACGGATGATATTGAAGAGATCATTCAATCCCATTTAATTAAAGGCAAGCCTGTTGAACGTTTGCTGGCTGCTTAATCTTTCTTCTTCTAAAAAGACGCGCGCATGAATGGCCGTACCCAAGTGATTTCAATTGATGGCATCGTTGGCCCAATTGAAATGGCAATTGACTTACCTGATCAGCTCAAAAGTGATCCCAGTTTTATGGTGCGCGGCCTTGCTTTGGTTGCCCACCCACATCCCTTGTTGGGCGGCACTATGGATAACAAGGTTGCACAAACGATTGCTCGGGCATTTAATCAGTTGGGTTATGTCAGTGTGCGCCCCAATTTTCGCGGCGTTGGAGGTACAGCCGGCGTTCATGATGAGGGCGTTGGTGAACTGGCGGACTTGCTGCATGTATCGGATTGGATGCGTCATCCCCATACCTGGATGAATAATGAATTAACCGAGCAGTACATCTGGACTAATTCGGTTGCGGCTTTACCGCTAGTGGTTGCCGGCTTCTCGTTCGGTAGTTTTGTCGGTAGCCATTTGATTAAGGCTTTGGCAGATTTAGGCCGCCCTGCGGAACGTTTTGTTATGGTGGGTAGTGCTGCAGGTAAATGGGAATTACTGGATGTACCCAAAGATACGATCATGATTCATGGCGAGCTGGATGAGACGATTCCCTTAGCGAACGTATTTGATTGGGCTAGGCCACAAGAACTAACCATCCAA
>CALRRC020000178.1:0-3311 GCA_943370515.1 Erythrobacter sanguineus
TTAGGTGTAAACACATAGACCGCATCCGGGAACAAATCGATCTTGACGTGCTCTAAGAATTCTTGTGAATCGCCGCTACTATCTTGAATATCAATTAAAGACTGCAGCCACTGATGTGCCCGATTTTGTACTTCACTCATTTCGGGAGAGCCTTCTTTATAGGCCCAGTGCGCCGCTACGCCCGACTCCGCCACCGCATGCATATCGCCGGTGCGAATCTGGAACTCCACCGGCACGCCGGATGGGCCCACTAAAGTCGTGTGCAGGGATTGGTAGCCATTTAGTTTTGGAATCGAAATGTAGTCCTTGAATTTGCCTGGCATGGGTTTATACAAGGCGTGCAAGACACCCAAAGCACGATAGCAATCGTCAATCGAATGCACTGTGACACGGAAGGCATAGACATCGAGCACCTGAGAAAAGCTCACATGCTTGTGACGCATCTTCATGTAAATCGAAAAGAGGGTTTTTTCTCGGCCCTGCAAATCAACTGCAATACCCACTTTTGCAAAGTTCGTGCGCGTGGATTGCAGAATCTTCTCGACCATTTCTTTACGATTGCCACGGGCACGCTTGACTGCATCCTCAATGACCCGAAAGCGCATCGGCATCGAGTAGCGGAAACTCAAATCTTGAAGCTCGCGATAAATCACATTTAAGCCGAGGCGATGGGCAATCGGCGCATAAATCTCGAGTGTTTCTGAAGCAACCCGGCGGCGCTTTTCAATCGGTACCGCATCCAAGGTTTGCATGTTGTGGGTACGATCGGCGAGCTTCACTAGAATGACTCGCACATCGCGTGCCATCGCCATAAACATCTTACGGAAGCTCTCAGCCTGTGCTTCAGCATGACTCTGAAACTCGAGCTTATCGAGTTTTGTTAGGCCTTCAACCAATTCAGCGACCTTAGGGCCAAACTGCGCAACTAAATCATCTTGAGTGCAGCGGGTATCCTCAATCACATCGTGCAAGAGCGCCGCCATAATTGATGACGCATCCAAACGCCAACTAGCGCAAAGTTCTGCAACGGCAACCGGGTGAGTAATATAGGGTTCGCCACTTTGGCGGTATTGACCTAAGTGGGCTGAATCCGCAAACTGAAAAGCTTTCTTGACTAAGGCAAGCTCATCCGGCTTAAGGTAATGGAGCTTTGCAGTTAAGCCACTAATGGATACAACCTGCTGCTTGGGCGGCACGATCGGCTGTGATGTCGGGCCAAACAAATGCCGACTGGATTGTGCCAAGAGCGATGCAAGAACGGCTGAGCCGCTTAAGGAACTACCTGGGGATGCGCCAAAGAGGCCAGGCTCTGAGGTTTTTGAAGAATGGATACTAGCGCTCGTAAGAACTTCGTTGGGCGAGCGTATCCCAGTGGATCCCGATGTGGTCAGCGGCTGCGCCACAACGGGCCTCTCGATTAAAGAGGAACTTTGGTCAGCATATCCCGATCGGTGACGCCGGCAGCAACTTCGCGCAAAGCCACTACAGTCGCTTTGTCTTTGGCATCGACCCGTGGGGCGTGACCTTGAACCAGCTGGCGCGCACGATAAGTGGCGGCCAACACCAGCTCAAATCGGTTTGGAATGGTTTTGAGGCAATCTTCTACAGTAATACGAGCCATGCGCTACTCACTTAAATGGGGATCAATACCCATAGGATAACTGATTACACCCCAAGGCGCCTTAAAAGAGCGGGGTTGCGGGCCATCATCGGCCCGGATCGCAGACGACTGGTGGCGATGATGTGCTGCAAATCGAGCAAGGCCTGCTCAAAAACATCATTGATCACAATAAAATTGGCTTCTGCCGCATGCTGGAGCTCGACGTGAGCTGCTGCCAAACGACGCTGGATGGTGGCTTCATCATCCTGCCCGCGCTTTCGCAGGCGCTGCTCTAAGGCATCAATCGAGGGCGGAAAAATAAAGATCCACTGGGCCGAGGGAATTAGCTGCCGAATTTGCTGCGCGCCCTGCCAGTCGATTTCTAAAATGACGTCGTTGCCCGCTTGCATTTGCTGCTCAATCCACGAGCGCGATGTGCCATAAAAATGGCCATGGACTTCTGCCCACTCCAAAAAATCACCGCTGGCGCGCTGCGCCATGAACGCATCATTACTCACAAAACGATAGTCTTTGCTGTCGACCTCTCCACTGCGGGGTTGGCGAGTGGTGGTCGATAAGGACAGTTTGAGACTGGCATCGGCTTGCAGCAAGGCCCGCACCAACGATGACTTACCGGCGCCGGAGGGCGCCACAATCATCAGCATGCTGCCTTGGTAGGTTTGAGGGGATAAGGTCATGGGCTTATTCTAAATTCTGTACTTGCTCGCGCATTTGTTCAATCAGGAGTTTTAGCTCTACCGCAGCCGCAGTGCATTCATCGGACACGGACTTCGAACTCAGGGTATTGGCCTCCCGATTGAGTTCTTGCATCAAAAAATCCAAACGCTTGCCAACTGGTCCCTTGCCTTTGAGCGCAGTAGTTACGGCCTGCAGATGGGTCTTGAGGCGTGCAAATTCCTCAGCCACATCAATTTTGACGGCATAGAGCACCACCTCTTGTCGAATGCGGTCCAACACCTCAGCTGGAACATTGCCATTGCTATCGTTGCCTTGGCTAGTCAGGGCTTCGGCTAAACGGGCGCTAAGCTTATCTTGGTATTGCTGAACGTATTCAGGGATGCGCGGCTCTAGACTAGTAATAATGGCCTGCATTTGCTGAGTAATGGACTGTAATACTCCCACCAAAGCAGCACCTTCCGCCGCTCGGCTAATCATCAGGGCATCGAGGGCCGCCTTGGCAGCCTCAGCGGTTGCGCCAATCCAGCCCTCCTCTTCGCCTCTAGGCTCATTCACTACCCCTGGCCAGCGCAAGATATCAGCCATACGTAAGTCGCCGGCCTGCGGAAACGTGTTCAGCACTTCGCTTTGGAGTACCTTTAGGGCAGCCAAGCGTTCCTGATTAAGGGTACTCGTTGCCCGGGATGGGCTAGCAGCGGTGGAACTCGCATTAATACGCCATGCCGCCCGAAACTCCACTTTGCCGCGGGCCAAGGCCTGGGTGGCCATTTCTCGCAGCAGGGGTTCGGCCCCCCGACACTCATCCGGCAAGCGAAAGCCCAAATCCAAGAAGCGGCTATTCACCGCCCGGCATTCGACCTGCAAATCCGCAACTACCCCTGCGCCCAGAGAAACGGGGCGGGATGCACTGCCATAACCCGTCATGCTCGATATCATGTGAACATTGTAAATTGCCTTTCCCCCTAATTAGGACCAAATTCACCATGAGCACACCATCCTCCCCGATTCGGCG
>CALRRC020000179.1:0-3307 GCA_943370515.1 Erythrobacter sanguineus
TACTAAACTGCGCTCAACTAGACCGCCATACCCTAATAGCATTTCGCGGGGGCAAATTCAGATAGCGCAGTCGGTTCAAGGTGCTTTGTATTTGCTACTGGTACTAGTCCCCTTATTTGGCTGGGCCGGTGTCACTGCATTTCCAGCGCTCATTACCGTAGGTGGATACCATCTACCTGCATTGCCCGGGATTCCCAAAGACCAAGCTCTAGCCAAGCAACTATTTGAGATTCACGGCTATTTAGTGCTAGCACTGATTGCGCTCGCCGTAATGCACATCGCGGCTGGACTACAACACCTACTCTTCAAAAAGGATGGGGTATTTGAGCGTATTTGGTTTAAGTCTTAAAAATACAAAAACCGGTTGTAATCTAAAACAAATGGCCGCTTTTTTTAGCTTTCACTTTTAAGTAGGCATCGTTATGTTGATTGGAGGGGTAAATGTGAGGTACCCGCTCAACCACTTCAATATTGCACTTGCCGAGGGCGCTTACCTTGGCTGGATTGTTGGTCATTAACTTTACCCGCTGAACGCCCAACATGCGTAGCATCTGTGCTGCCGGTAAATAGTTGCGCTCATCGGAATCAAAACCCAGTTGCAAATTGGCATCTACCGTATCAAAGCCAGCGTCTTGTAATTGGTATGCACGCAGTTTGTTGACCAGCCCAATACCGCGCCCCTCTTGCGCTAGGTATAACAAAATTCCACTGCCCGCTACAGCCATCTCACCAATTGCACCACGCAGCTGATTGCCGCAGTCGCAGCGCAAGGAACCAACCAAATCACCTGTAAAGCATTCGGAGTGAAGTCGAACCAGAACCGGCTCTGCAGGATTTACATCGCCAACAATAATGGCTAAGTGCTCGATGCCGCCATCGCGGGGTCGAAAAGCAACCACCCGAGCATTTTCTGCATTTTCCAAAGGAACGCGTGCCTCGCTGACCATGGTTAGCGAGTGCGCAGCAATTGTCATGTACGACCGTATTGAACTGGCTTGAACGGCAGGAATATCTGGAGTACCAGCACTCTTAACAGTGAGTGCAGAAGGCAAAAGGCGTGCGAGCTTAGCCAAGGTGACGCATGACTGCTCAAGCGCATCTGCATCGTGCACATCCAGGCTTGCCATGCTAGGCGGCACCATCGAAGATGAAAGTGGGTTAGCTAAATACTCAATCAAATCGAGTGACATGCCTTGTGGGTGCGATAACACACTGACTGGACGATCTGATTTATCAATTCCCAATACATTAACGCGCGTGCCAGTCATTACCAGCTCAGGTGCAGTGCTTCCCATCTGGATTAAAAGCGCCAAATAATCAGCAGTTAAGGCATCGACGGCCAACATCAGCCGACTGCTGTGTTCATCGTACACGCGCACCAATGCGCCACGGCGCAGCTCAGATATAGCGCGGTCAACCTCAATCAGTGGGTCGTGCATCACCATTATGTATTCAGAATTTTTGCTTGAATCTATTGAAAAAGTTAGTTTCATTGTCTGGCCATGGAATTGACCCAACACTACACTTGAATTATCCCACCCTATGGTAAATTCGTCAGAGAGGAGTTTTTTTCTAAAAACCGTGAATAAGGTCTTCCCGCCGTGACCTCATCCCCGCTTCCAGTGGCACCTTCATCGAACCCGCTCTGGGAGCGGTTTTTAGGTGATTTTTTTACTGGTCAAGCACTCCTACCTTCGCCGCTTCAAGCCATTTTTGAACCCTTGCGGGCCCCAAGGGCAGACGGCATGGTTGTTGTAGGTCAGATTGGCCAGACCATGGATGGCCGGATTGCAACGGTTGCAGGTCAATCGAAATACGTCAATGGCCCAGCAGGCCTGACCCACCTCCACCAATTGCGTGCACTGGTTGATGCCATTGTGATTGGGGTTGGAACAGCGCTAGCCGACAACCCGCAACTCACTGTTCGCCTCGTCCATGGAAAAAGCCCTGCACGCGTGGTAATTGATCCCCGTGGCCGCCTACCGCATCAATCCCTCGTATGGCAGGATGACGGCATTCGAAAAATCTGGGTGGTTGCGGACGGGGTGAAGGTCGATCCCATACCTCAGGTTGAGCTTGTTCCACTGCCGGCAATCGATGGGAGAATTGATCCATTGCAGATACTCCAATTGCTTTCCGCAGAGGGGCTGAGGCGAGTTTTAGTCGAGGGCGGCGCGGAAACCGTTTCGCGCTTCATGGGTGCCCGATGCCTTGATCGGCTCCACTTGATTGTGGCACCGATTGTGATGGGGTCGGGGCGACCCAGCTTCCACTTGCCTCCGATTGAACACATGAATCAGGCACAGCGTCTAGAGGTACAGACCCATCTTATTGGTAATGAAATTGTGTTTGATTGTGAATTGCAACAACAGCGTGGCGCTATTGCGCCGGCGTGAAGGGCTCTAACGCAATAGCAAATTGCTGAGCTGCCTGATCCCATGTCGGTAGCTGGGCTGCTGCTCGCAACGCCCCGCTAGACAGGCGTGCGCGATACGGCGCATCCTCGATCACCGCTTTTAAGGCAGCAGTCAATGCAGGAACATCGCCAGGACGAACGAGTAAGCCGGCCTCTGTTGGTACGGTATCTGGAATAGCGCCACCCCTGGTTGCAATAATTGGCAAGCCATAAGCCATGGCTTCGGCATAAACCATGCCATAGCCCTCAAACAGCGATGCCAAAACAAACGCATCGGCTTGGGTATACAGAGAAATTAATTCTGAATCGCTTACGGCACCAAGCACTTGTACTCGCGCCTCAAAACCGAAGCGCGCGATGTCACTGATTAACTGATCGAATGCACTATTGTTGCGGGTGGTGTCACCCGCAATCGAGAGGGTCCAGGGCAAATCAGCTAACGGTGCAAGGGCTGCAAGCAAATCCGGAAATCCCTTGCGCGGAATAATCGAGCCAACCGATAAGAGGCGAACTGCATCACGGTTGCCATTGGTAACCTGCAATCGTTCCCACTGATGCTCGCTGCGGTCGGTACCGGGCAAGACCACATCAATCCGATCCATTGACACTCCATAATGCCGATTTAAATCGCGTGCCGTTGCCGGACTATTCGCAATGACTTTATTGGCATGGCAAAGCGCCGCAGTCTCGCTCTGCTTTAGTAGTAGAGTCTGTGTTTCGCTTAATCCAAACTCAAATGCCAAGGGATGGTGAATCAGGGCAATTAAAGGATGGTGTTGTGAAATGTAAGCTGCTACTTCAGGAAGAGCCCCAAGGGCTAAGCCATCGATCACCATCGGCACTCCCGGAGTAAGTCCCTGTAATTGCTCTTTTGCCTGCTCTGCTTGAGCG
>CALRRC020000180.1:0-3300 GCA_943370515.1 Erythrobacter sanguineus
CGGCCGGAGTTTTTAAACCGCGTTGATGAGATTGTGGTGTTCCATGGCCTGGATAAGGCGAATATTGCATCGATTGCCTCGATCTTGTTAAAAAACCTGTCAGCCCGTTTGGCTAAGGTGGATATGCAGTTGGAAGTAAGCGATGCTGCGCTGAACAAAATTGCCGAAGTGGGTTTTGACCCCGTATTTGGGGCAAGGCCGCTCAAGCGGGCGATACAGCAGTACATCGAAAATCCCGTCTCCAAGATGATTTTGGAAGGGAAGTTTGGCCCCAATGATGTTGTTCCAGTCGATATTAATAAGGATGGCGATTTCAGCTTTACCCGCTTGGTGCATTAAAGCCATTCCGGTAGGTCTGCGGAACGAGTAAACTCGGTACATGACTGTGACGCATGCCAGTGCGCGTGCCAGTGATGTCCGAGTGATTAGTTTATTAAGCTTGGCACACGGCAGCTCGCATTTCTTTCACTTGATTCTGCCGCCGCTCTTTCCGTGGCTTAAGGCGGAGTTCGCCCTCAGCTACGCAGAGCTCGGCCTCCTCATGTCGGTTTTCTTTGTGGTCTCTTGCATTGTGCAGGCGGCCTCTGGCTTTTTGGTCGACCGCATTGGGGCCCGTCCAGTCCTCTTCGTCGGCGTCGGTTTATTGGCCTTATCTGCCATAGTGCTCTCGCAAAGCAATGGTTATGGCCTGTTGATATTGGGTGCAGTGATTGCGGGCTGCGGCAATGGCGTCTTTCATCCGGTGGATTACACCTTAATTAACCACAAGGTATCGGTTCCACGTTTGCCCTATGCCTACTCGGCACACGGGGTCACTGGTTATCTGGGTTGGGCTGTAGCTCCAGTCTTTATGGCTGGAATAGCCGCGCTTGCCGATTGGCGAATCGCTCTGCTTTGCGCAGCGGTCTTAGAGACGCTCATCTTGTTAGTACTTTGGTTCAATCGGGGTGACTTAATTGATTACGCTCAGCATCGCCGTGCGAGCGCCATCAAGGCGGCAGAAGAGGCGAACCCAGGGCGCGCACCACAAGGCGCATTTGCTTTTTTAAAGTTGATTTCAGTTTGGTTGTGCTGGCTTTTCTTTTTCTTCAGCATGATCGCCATGGCAGGCATCCAATCTTTTGCGCCTAGTGCACTGAATCAGCTCTACGGCATTCCAGTTACTGCGGGAAATTTTTCGATTACCTTAATGGCCTTAGGAAGTGCGGCAGGCATGATCGTTGGCGGCATCATGGCAGCCAAACTCAAAATGCCCGATCGGATTGTTGGCACTTGCTTATTTGTGTGCGCCGTCATTAGCCTCCTGATTGGAGCGGAGTGGGTTACCGCTGCATTAGTGCCCGGGCTCTTTTTTATGATTGGCTGCGGTCTTGGTATCGCGGCGCCATCGCGCGACATGATGATTCGCTCTGCAACCCCGCAAGGCGTATCGGGCAGTGTGTATGGCATTGTCTATTCCGGTATTGATCTCGGGGCAGCCGTTGGACCTTTACTATTTGGCATCTTGCTGGATGCCGGAAAGCCCAATTCACTCTTCCTTGGCGTTGCCTTTTTGCAGTTGATATTGATTCTGACTGCAGTCAAAGTAGTGGCTTCCAATGCCAATGCGGCGATGTCAAAAGCCCAGTAACAGCTAGCTTTTCACAATACGAAAAGCTGTTTTCATAGGCAAAATCTACCCATAAGCTCGACACTCCTGCGGCTTTCAAGCGGTGGCAAATCATTTCATATTGCAATAAGTTAAATTTAAGTAATTGAATTTAATACAATTTATTTATTCTTTAATGCGCTCAATTGCTATTGCCTCCGCTGTAAATCACCCTATACTCTTATATAAGACATAAGACTTAGTCACCGTTTTAGTTCAGGTGACCCGGTCCAGTTCATCGTTTTTTAGTCAATTGTTTTATATCCAAGGAGAGCAATATGGACAAGCGCAAAGAAGAAGCAGCAAAAATTCAGAAAGACTGGGATACCAATCCACGCTGGCATGGTATCAAGCGCGGCTACACCGCAGAGGACGTAGTGAGATTGCGTGGTTCGCTGCGGATTGAGTATTCCTTAGCGAAGGCTGGTGCAGAGAAGCTGTGGAATCAAGTGAACAATGAAGCCTACGTCAATTGCTTGGGTGCTCTGACTGGCGGGCAAGCCATGCAACAGGTCAAAGCAGGCATCAAGGCCATTTATTTATCGGGTTGGCAGGTTGCTGCCGATGGTAATTCGTATGCGGCAATGTATCCCGATCAATCCCTATATCCCGTGGACTCTGTACCCAAGATGGTAGAGCGCATCAATAATTCGTTTGAGCGTGCAGATCAAATTCAGTGGGCAAAAGGCATTAATCCGGGTGATAAGGGCTACATTGACTACTATGCGCCCATCGTTGCCGATGCGGAAGCCGGCTTCGGTGGTGTATTAAATGCCTACGAACTCAGTAAAGCATTAATTAAGCAAGGCGCTGCTGGCGTTCACTTTGAAGACCAACTGTCGTCTGTAAAAAAATGCGGTCACTTGGGCGGTAAGGTTCTTTTGCCCACAACAGAGTCAGTGCAAAAATTGGTATCAGCACGTTTAGCTGCAGACGTGATGGGCGTGCCTACGATTATTTTGGCGCGTACCGATGCAGAGGCGGCAGACTTATTAACATCCGACTACGATGAAAACGATAAGCCATTCTTAACGGGTGAGCGCACGCCAGAAGGCTTCTATAAAACACGCAAGGGCCTGGATCAGGCTATCTCACGCGGCTTAGCTTATGCCGCTTATGCCGACATGGTGTGGTGTGAGACGGGTACGCCAGATTTGGATTTTGCGCGTAAGTTTGCGGAAGCGATTCGTGCCAAGTTCCCCGGCAAGATGTTGGCATACAACTGCTCGCCATCGTTCAATTGGAAGAAAAACCTCGACGATGCAACCATCGCCAAGTTCCAGCGCGAGCTGGGTGCCATGGGTTACAAGTATCAATTTATTACCCTCGCTGGCATTCACTCGATGTGGTACAACATGTTCGACTTGGCGCAAGACTATTCCAAGCGCGGCATGACTGCCTATGTTGAGAAAGTCCAAGAGCCCGAGTTTGCAGCGCGCGATCGTGGATATACCTTTGTTTCGCATCAGCAAGAAGTGGGTACAGGTTACTTTGATGACATCACTACCGTAATTCAGGGTGGCAAGTCTTCGGTAACGGCATTGACCGGCTCAACCGAAGAAGAGCAGTTCCACTAAGCAGCATCGCCGCACATTAGCTGCTGCAGTATCACAGCGCCAAGTTTGCCCCAGAAGGGTGACTTTGGCGCTGTT
>CALRRC020000181.1:0-3289 GCA_943370515.1 Erythrobacter sanguineus
AGCCTCCGCGGCGAGCCAAACAAAGACCAATGGCAGCGTTATGCTGAAAACAATTGCGTGTTTCAACACCATATGCCAGTAGAGCATCAATACATGCGCAACTGGAATCGTGGCTATTTGGACTTCAGTAAAGCAAATGCCCTGCGCCAAAAAAACGACCCCATCATGATTGCAATCTACTCGGATATTTTGCAAAAATTCAGGCTAGCTGCAAAAGGTCAACGCAAAGGGGCAACACCCCCTGAGCACCTAAAGTCACGCATTCTGAAATACTTTGATCCATTGCCATTTTGGTATCCACCACTCGAAGATGAGGTGACAGACTTAAATGAATTCAGTCTGAATGCAATTACCCAAAGACCGATGGCTATGTACCACTCATGGGACTCGCAAAATGCTTGGCTTAGACAGATTCACAGTCACAACTACCTTTACGTCAATACCAAAACTGCGTTAGAGCATGGCATTAATGATGGTGCGTGGATGTGGATTGAATCCCAATGGGGCAAAGTGAAATGCATGGCGCGCCACTCCGAGGCAGTAGATCCAGGCACAGTCTGGACTTGGAATGCAATCGGCAAGGCAGAAGCTGCATGGAGCCTCGATCCCGCCTCCGATGAGTCCAAAAAAGGTTTCTTGCTAAACCACCTGATTACAGAAGAGCTATCCCTCGGTGGATTCTCAGTAAGCAACTCCGATCCAATTACAGGTCAGGCTGGCTGGTATGACGTACGCGTCAAACTCGCCGCAGCCGGAGAGAATGAGCCCGAGGAAACATGGCCACAAGTGAAGGCACATCGAGTCCCCGGCATGATTAAAAATAAATCGTAATCAACCCATTTTTAACTATGAATCAAACCATGAATCCCACAAATAAAACCGCGGATCACAAGAAGCAACTGGCGCTTGTCATCGATCTTAATGTCTGCGTAGGTTGCCATGCCTGCGTCACTTCTTGCAAAGAATGGAATACCTCAGGATCTGCTGGGCCGCTAACCGACCTTAATGCGTATGCAGCAAATCCCAGCGGTACCTTTTTTAATCGGGTACAAACCTACGAGGCCGGAATTTTTCCAAATACGCAAACCGTTCATTTTCCAAAATCGTGCCTACACTGCGAAGAGCCCCCTTGTGTTCCAGTCTGCCCAACTGGGGCAAGCTATAAGCGCGAAGAAGATGGCATTGTTTTGGTGGATTACGACAAGTGCATCGGTTGCAGTTACTGCTCATGGGCTTGCCCATACGGCGCCCGGGAGCTGGATCAAGAGCGCCAAGTGATGACCAAATGCACCCTTTGCGTAGATCGAATCTACAGCGAAACATTACCTGAATCCGAGCGAAAGCCTGCTTGCGTATTAGCATGCCCAACGAGTGCACGGATTTTTGGTGATGTGCATGATCCAAAGTCTGATGCCAGTATCGCCATTCAAGAGCGCTCCGGCTATGCACTAATGCCCGAATGGGAAACCCAGCCTGCAAACCATTATTTACCACGCTCCATTATGGAAACAATTGAAGCCGCAAGGAAAGACAGTTAATGCGCCCACAATTTTCAATCATCTTTTTTACAACCTTAGCTGGTATGGCGCAGGGTTTACTGTTTTCCTTGGCAATCCTTGATTTCCCAGTGCAAATCTTTACGCAATCCTTTTTATCTACCTTTGCATTTCCAGCTGCGCTGGTATTGCTTGGACTGGGGCTCATTGCTTCGTTCTTCCATCTTGGTAGGCCAGAGCGGGCTTGGCGCGCTGCGATGATGTGGCGTACCTCTTGGCTTTCACGGGAAGTGATTGTACTTCCTATGCTAATTGCAGTAACGGTACTGGGCTTCCTGTACTCACTAACCAATGAAATTCCATCTTGGCTATGGATTGCAATTGTTGTTGCTACCATATTGCTTTGGATCTGTACCGCCAAGATCTATCAATGCATACGCTTTATTCAGGAATGGTCCCATCCCTCAACCCTGATGAACTTCACACTACTAGGAATAACATCGGGCTGGATGCTAATGGGAGTGCTTGTCGGGCTTTCAGATGCAACTGAGGAATTCCCCCTCAATAGCGTTATATCGGGCATCTCTTTTATTCTGCTGTTTGTAGCCTTTAATTTAAAGCTCTGGATTTGGCGCCGTAACCGCAGCTTGCGTCCAAAATCCAACCTGGCATCCGCGACCGGGATTAAAGGTACAAACATTCGCCAGACATCTATGGGTCTGATGGGCGGCAGCTTCAACACACGGGAATTTTTTCATCACCAAACTGAGCATGCCATTAGCAATATCCGCAAGATTGTGCTCCTATGCGCTTATATCTTCCCCATGATATTAGTTGCCTATTCCATTTCCTCGCCATCCAACGTCATTTTTATTCTGGCCTTGGCCATTCATTTCATTGGCCTGATTGCCGAACGTTGGATGTTTTTTGCAGAAGCCAATCACCCTCAAAATTTATATTACCAGCGGGTTTCTTGATCTTGCATTTGGTTAAGCGCAATGGATGACTACATTAATCAACTCATTCACGGAAGAGTTCATGTATCGCCTAAGCGCTTAATTCAACCAGGGCCCTCGCTTGAACAGAAACACCAGATATTAAATGCGGCTAAAGCTGCCCCAGACCACGGCAGACATACGCCATGGCACTTTTATGAAGTGAGCGAATCAAGCCGAACATTATTAGGGGACGTGTTCAGAGATTGCCTGCTAGACCGAGACCCTCTGGCAACCCCCATTCAACTCAATGAGGCTCGAGAAAAAGCCTTTCGAGGCCCCCTCCTTTTATTGGCTGTAGCCAATTTAAACGATACCGAGGATGGCATTACGCCGCATGAAAAAATGATATCGCTCGGGTGTGCAGTTCAAAATATCTTGCTTATGTCCCACGCCCTCGGTTTCGGGGCTGGATTATCGAGCGGTAAGGCAATACAGAGTGAGCGCCTCAGGCAGTTATTCAAGCTAACCACTAACACAATGCCCATTTGCTTTATTACTATCGGGACAGTATCAAAAAATAAGTCCGGCAACGCACTGCGGCCGGACCTATCTATTTACCACTCTATTTTTTAACAATTTGGGCAATCGCTTGCCCAAATCGATCTAGACTTAAACGTAATCTTTATACTTTTCTAAGAAACGCACTGGCTTAGATAAGGCATCGCGACGGAATGGATCACCCAATTCACGTGTGCACATAATTTCAATAACACACGTCTTGCCCTCTTTCATTTGCATCTCTATAGCCTTCTTCAAGGCTGGGCCAACTTGATCCAACTGATCAACCACAATACC
>CALRRC020000182.1:0-3258 GCA_943370515.1 Erythrobacter sanguineus
TAGTCCGCCACCAGCCGTATACGTACAACCAGTTGTGGTGGAGCCGATTGTCTTGGCAGCACAAGCCCAGCCCCCAGTCTGGTATTTTTGCGCGTCCGCCGCGCAGTATTTTCCGAATGTAGGGGCGTGCCCTGAAGGTTGGCAGGTTCAGTCTGCAGTACCTCCACCACAGACTCAAAGCCAACAAAAACCTTCTAATCCTGCCCGTACTAATTAGCTACCATTCCTACTGTTTTATTTGAAAGACCTACTATGACCCGTTTTCTTGTTCCATTTGCACTCATACTGACCTTAGCAGCCTGTGCATCGGCTCCAACCGGTCCAACGGTTACCGTGATGCCGAGGGAGGGTAAGCCATTTGATGTGTTTCAAAAAGAAGATCAAGAGTGCAGGACCTTTGCGGCAAAGGCAGTGGAAGATACCTCTAATGCTGCGCTGAAGCAGGGCGCTACTAGCGCATTGATTGGTGCTGCGATTGGCGCCGCTGCCGGAGCGGTAATTCAAGGGGGAAGCAGTCAGAATATTGGAACGGGAGCAGGCATTGGTCTTTTGGGCGGCTCTGCAATGGGCGCTATGGGTGCATCGAACAAAGAAGACCAAGCACAAACCCAGTACAACATTGCCTATCAGCAGTGCATGTACGCCAAGGGCAATCAAGTTCCGAGTTTTAGGCCACTGCGGTAAGCCGCTTTAGTTTTCGATGCGGTCCCAAGCTGGAAAGGGGTCTTCGACCGAGTTCCAGTGGGATTGCGGCAGGGCTTTTTCAGCAGCAGTAAGCTCGCATGCTTTCAGGATTGACTCAATTGCTGGACGATCGAGGTGCTGACCAATAAATACAATCTCATTGACGCGATCGCCATAGGGCTCTTCCCAGTTTTCTAGGATGAGCGCATGTTCAGGATCATTTTTATCTGGCCAACGCGCACGCTCAGTTGCGGCCCACCAGTAACCAGCCGGTTCTACATTGGCAATATTGCCGGACCTCGAATATGCAATTGCCCATTCCGGACGACTAGCCAGCCATACATAGCCTTTGGCACGCAGAACGCCGGTCAGTGGCAGTTCCAAGAAGGCTGCAAAACGATTGGGATCCAAGGGTTCGCGCGAAGTATAAATAAAACTTTGAATGCCATACTCTTCGGTTTCAGGGGTGTGCTGCCCCTCTAATTCGCGGATCCAGCCCGGCATCGCACTAGCCTCTTCAAAATCAAACAACTGGGTTCCTAAAATGGATTTCAGGGGAACGTCTCCCTGCTTGGCGTAGATTACGTTTGCGCTTGGATTGAGGGCTTTCACTACGGCCGTTACCTTTGCGAGCGCTTGCTCATCCACTAAATCAATTTTGCTGATGACGATGACGTTAGCAAATTCAATTTGCTCCGTTAGCAGACTAGCTAAACTGCGGTTATCGGTTTCATCGGCAATGGTTCCGCGATCGGCTAATAGGTCTTCAGAATGGTAGTCCTTAAACAGGTTAACAGCATCAACCACGGTCACCATCGTATCTAGATTGGCAACTTCGCTTAGTGAGTTTCCTTCCTCATCTTCAAAATCAAAAGTCGCGGCAACGGGCATCGGCTCTCCAATGCCGGTGGACTCAATCAGGAGATAGTCAAATCGATTTTCTTGAGCTAACTTGCGCACCTCGATAAGCAAGTCTTCGCGAAGCGTGCAGCAAATACAGCCGTTGCTCATCTCAACTAATTTTTCATCGGTTCGAGAGAGGGCTGCGCCTGCATTGTTAGTGCCTTTACTAATGAGGGAGGCATCAATGTTGAGCTCGCTCATGTCATTCACGATGACGGCAACCTTGAGTCCCTCTCGATTAGCTAGGATTCGATTGAGTAGGGTAGTTTTACCCGCACCCAAAAAACCCGATAAAACGGTAACCGGAAGACGCTTTTCTGGATTGTGCTGCATCGGCATGCCTTTGTTATGGTTAGTTTAGGTCAGTCTTCAGGTCTTGTTAATGCAACTTAATTGCGATATGATACCAGCGTCTATCGTAACTAACTTGCATTAAGACTAACTCTATGCCATTGCCACGCAATCCAATTACAGCCGATTCAGAATGGGAAGAATTGATCCGCGCGAAGGGCCTGCGCGCTACTCGGGCTGCTGTATCGGTTCTCAAAACCATCCATGGCATGGATGTTCCTGTCTCCCATGACGATCTGCAGTATTCCCTCAGTCAGCAAAAACCAGCCAGCGTAGTGGATTCGGTCACCCTGTATCGTATTTTGGATCGACTGAGCCACGTTAAGCTGATCGACAAGGTATTGGGCTCGGATCGAGTGTGGCGTTATACCGGCGAGCGCGATCAGTTAAATGATTTGTTTGAATGCGAATCGTGCCATCAGCATTTCAACCTGCCCCGATCCTCCCCACTAGTCACGCTATTGGAGCAATTTAGTAATCAACTCAAGCGCAAGGGTGACGCTGCGTTTGAAATTTCATTTAACGTCCATGGGAGATGCAATGATTGTTCGTAAAGGGATTTCTGTCCTCTGCTGTGTATTGGCCTCGGTAGCAGTGACTCCTTTGGCGTTTGCACAGCAAAAGCACAGCCATGCGCATGAGCATGGCAAAGGCAACTTAGAAATCACGCTGGATAAAAATCGCATCGTTAGCCGTTTTACTTCGCCCTTACAAGCCTTGGTCGGTTTTGAGCGCCCACCCAAAAACCAGGCAGAAAGTGATGCAATTGCTAGCTTGAATCAGCGCCTACTGAATCCTGCCACACTCTTTAGTATGAATGCAGAAGCAGAATGTAAGCCTACTATCCTAGAGAATAAAATTGTTCGCGATGCTGCTAATAAACATGCTGATTTACATTACCAGCTGGAATTTACCTGCGCCAAGCCTTCTGCTCTGAAGCAAATGACCATTCATCTTTTCAAAGACGCAAAGCACTTAAAAGAAGTGCGAGTGGAGATCGTTGGCCCCAGTGGCCAAAAATCCAGTGCGGCTAGCGCTAAATCCAGCACGGTTGCGTTCAATTGACGGTATTGCAATCTCCGGCTGCCATACGAGCAGTAGACCTGTCGTTTGCTTGGCCTAAGCAGAAGCCCCTGTATACCAATGTTTCCTTTGAGCTTTACCCTCGCCAGAAACTCTTAATCACCGGGCCTAGCGGCTGTGGCAAAAGTACCTTGCTCAACTTATTAGCTGGGGTGGTCGAGCCCAGCTCCGGTGCGATCTGGATCCATGACAAACGCATTCATGACTTAAGTGCATCTACTAAAGATCAGTTGCGCG
>CALRRC020000183.1:0-3255 GCA_943370515.1 Erythrobacter sanguineus
ATTTACCGAAGCCAATTATTCGTCGATAAAGTGCTTTAGCCATCACTAAAGTGGGCTAAGCACTTTTAGGCTACAGTGCTATTTACAAGTTGTTATTGCGTTTAAGGAAGAAAAAATGGACTTAGGCATTAAAGGAAAAACAGCATTAGTTTTAGCGTCCAGCCGTGGACTAGGTCAAGCGATGGCTGTGGCGCTTGCCCGTGAAGGTGTGAACGTTGCAGTGACAGGCCGTAATCCAGAAGGGCTTGCGCAAACTGTGGCCATGATCGAGGCGGCCGGTGGTAAGGCAATGGCCCTGAATTGGGATCTATCCGATCTGTCGGTCATCGATGCCCACATTTCCAAAGTGGAAGCTACTTTTGGGCCGATTGATATTTTGATTAATAACACGGGCGGTCCTGCGCCAACTCCAGCAGCAGGTCAAGATCCACAGATGTGGGCAAAGGCCTTTAATGACATGGTGCTTTCATTAATAGCCATTACGGATCGTGTATTGCCAGGCATGCGTCAGCGTGGCTGGGGTCGCATTATGACAAGTACCACATCGGGTGCGATTGCTCCGATTAAAAACTTGGCGATCTCCAACACACTACGTGCATCCCTGCTGGCTTGGTCAAAGACCCTGGCTGCTGAAGTGGCGGGCGAGGGTATTACCGTGAATGTCATCATGCCGGGCCGGGTTGCAACGGATCGCTTACGGCAATTGGATGAAGCGCGGGCGAAGCGTGAGAATGTGCCATACGATGCGGTGGTGGCTGCGAGCATTAAGTTAATACCGGCTGGACGCTATGGCGATCCGAAAGAGTATGGCGATACCGCTGCATTCTTGGCCAGCGCCAATGCCTCTTACATTACTGGCTCTGTCATTCGCGTGGATGGCGGACAGATTCAGGGGATTTGAGCGAGTCGTGATTGAGCAGGCATGGAGGTGGTTTAGGCGCGACTTGCAGTCGCCCGAATTGCTCTGGCTAGGCATTGCTCTCAGCCTATCGGTTGCCGCTCTTTCCAGCGTCGGCTTTTTAGCGGATCGCATGCAACGGGCATTTGAGTTTGATGCGCGCCAACTGTTGGCTGCCGATTTATTGATTGCTGCTGATCAGCCCATTCCAGCGCGATTTATTGAAGCAGCCAAAGACCGCAAGTTATCGATCGCGCAAACGGTGGTTTTTCCGAGCATGGCAACGCTAGGTGAGCGGGGGAAGTTATCGTCCCTCAAAGCCGTGAGCAGTGACTACCCCTTGCGCGGGGAACTTCAAATCAGCCGGAGCACGAACCCTCAGGACAAAGATAAAGTCAACAGCGGCAATGGTCCAGCACCTGGTAATGCCTGGGTTGATCCAGCTCTGCTTGAAGTCTTGCAAGCCAAGATTGGCGATACGCTTGCATTAGGGCAGGCGCGCTTACGCATTGATGCTGTCTTGCTGCGCGAACTCGATCGCGGCGCCGCGTTTATGAACTTTGCCCCGCGGGTCATGATTGCTTTAGAGGATTTACCCAAGACCGAGTTGCTTGGCTTGGGGAGTCGCGTGACCTATCGATTGTTAGTTGCCGGCTCCAATGCCGCTGTTGCGGATTATCAAAATTGGGTAGTTAATGCGATCGAGTCCGATCAGCTGCGCGGTATGCGCATTGAAACCCTCGAGACGGGTCAGCCGGTGATGCGCAAAACCCTTGATCGGGCTGAACGTTTTTTATCCTTGATTGCACTGTTAACTGCGATGGTCTCTGCGGTAGCGATTGCTTTGGCGGCGCGCCGTTACGTGGTGCGACAGGCGAATGTGTGTGCGGTTATGAAATGCCTTGGCGCCACCCAAGGTACGATCCTGCGCCAGCAACTGAAAACACTGGCCTTGTTGGGTTTATTGGCAGCCGCATGCGGAATCGCTGTGGGCTGGCTGATTCAGTATGGACTGATGTGGTTCTTAGGCAATCTATTGTTGGCCGATTTACCGCCACCATCCCTGTGGCCGGTTTTATGGAGTGCACTTCTCTCTTGGTTTTTGTTATTGGGTTTTGCAGGACCGCCTTTACTAACCTTGGTACAGGTTTCGCCGGTACGCTTAGTTCGACGTGAGCTGAGCGGAGTTCCGGTTGCAGCGCGCTGGGTTGCTTTATTGGGGCTACTGAGTTTTGCTGTCTTGCTACTTTGGGCAGCGCGCGATTGGAAACTTGCTAGTTGGGTTGGCTTGAGTTTTGGCGGTGCGATTGCCGTCTTTGCATTGCTGTCCTGGATCGCTCTGAAACTGTTGGCGCGCTCCTCTGTTAGTGGGATTCTCAGCCGACTTGGATTTGCAGGACGCTTTGCTTTACGCTCGCAAGCACGGAGCCCCGCTTTTGCCGTGATGCAAATCACGGCCTTAGCGATTGCTTTGATGGCGCTACTTATCATCCTGCTCTTGCGACAAGATTTACTGAAAACCTGGCAAGGCAATGTGCCGGTCGATGCGCCGAATCGCTTTGTCATTAATATCCAGAGCGATCAACGCGATACCTTAACGCAAGACCTTGCAGTAGCAGGCCTGGGTAAGCCCGATTTATACCCTATGGTGCGCGGCCGTTTAGTCGAGATTAATAATCGGCCCGTGATGCCAAACGATTACAGCAAAGACAATGCGCGCCGTTTAGTAGATCGCGAATTTAATTTGTCGTACACCATGAATTTACCGGGTGGCAATCAAGTGGTTGCTGGTAACTGGTTTACACAAGACAAGCCCCAAATCTCGGTCGAGACTGGCATTGCCAAAACCCTGGGATTAAAACTGGGTGATCGATTGGCATTTGAGATTGCCGGCGAGACCGTCAGCGCTGAAATTACCTCCTTACGCACATTGGAGTGGGGCTCGATGCGCGTGAATTTCTTTGTGATCATGCCGCCAGTCCTCTTGCAAGATTTGCCGCAATCGTGGATTACCGCCTATTACCAGCCACCTAACACTGAAGTGCTCGACTTCCGCTTAACTCAGCGTTATCCAAACATCACCGTAGTGGATGTGGCGAATTCCTTACAACAAATCCAAGATGTGCTCAATCGCTTAGGTGCTGCCTTGGGCCTCTTGTTTACATTCACGATTGCCGCAGCCATCTTGGTATTGTTTGCGGCGATTTCAGCAACACAAGATGAGCGTTTTCGGGATGCGGCTCTCCTCAAGGCGGTCGGTGCTTCGAGTCCTACGCTGGCTGCCATTGCGAGTATTGAATTGGCGATTGTCGGCGGCTTAGCCGGCCTCTTGGGCGGATTTGCAGCGGCTCTAGCTG
>CALRRC020000184.1:0-3240 GCA_943370515.1 Erythrobacter sanguineus
TGGAGTAGATAAGTTAGCGCCCGGATTAACGGGCTGGGCGCAAGTCAATGGACGTGATGAGTTATCTATTGCGGTCAAAGTGCAATATGACGCTGAGTATCTCCAGAGGCAATCTTTCTGGTTTGATGTAAAGATACTGGGCTTAACTTTTTTAAAGGTCGTTCGAAGGGCTGAAGTTCTTCATTAAATTTAGAAATTAGCGATGGCTTCCTCATCATTGTTTTCTCGCTATACGACCTAGAGGAATAGCCCTTTAACCTAGAACTACTTATTTTGAATATGTTTTAGATAAGCAGTAAATCGGTGTGATTCAAGCCCATATCGCCTTTTATTTGACTACATAATTTATAATAATTATGTGCCAATTACAGCAACTAAACAGTCACTATTAAATCTTCCTCGTTCAGTTAAGCGGGGCTTAGTAATCTTTGTCGATTTACTAATTTGTGGATTAAGTGTTTGGCTTGCTTTTGGACTGCGTTTAGATCAATGGGGATATTTTCAGAGTCAGCAATGGATTGTCTTTCTTGCCGCCATTGGTTTTTCATTCCCTCTCTTTGTTTCCTTTGGCCTATATCGCGCTATTTTTAGATACATTGGTACGGCCGCTTTTATATCCATTAAGCGCGCTTTTATTATTTATACCATATTTTTTTTTGGTGTTTTTACACTCTATGGGATAGAAGGCGTCCCTAGGTCGATCGGCGTCATTCAGCCGATGATATTATTTTTTGGAATTGGTGCTAGCCGATATTTTGTTCGGTATTGGTTGGGCGGTATCAACAATGTTCAAAAGGCCTTTCACCGAGCCCAGCCGATTGCTCTGATTTATGGGGCAGGTTCCGCTGGTCGTCAATTGGCATCTGGGTTGATCAGCAATCATGAGGCGCTAGTTAAAGGCTTTATTGATGATGACCCCCATTTGCAGGGAAGCACGATCAATGGAATTTTGGTGTATCCCAATGCTGGCATTGAAGACTTAATCTACCGTCTTGATATAACCGATGTACTTCTGGCCATTCCTTCAGTAAGTCAAGGGCGCAGAAATGAAATTATTGCTTCATTAAATGGCTGTGGGGTCCGTGTTCGAAGCTTGCCCGGACTGATTGATCTTGCTTCTGGCAGAGTCAGGGTATCGGACTTGCATGATTTGGATATGAATGACTTGCTTGGTAGGGCAGTTGTTCCTCCTGAAATTAGCTTATTAGAAAAAAATATTCTGGGTCGAGCCATTTTGGTAACGGGAGCTGGCGGTTCTATTGGTAGTGAGCTATGCCGACAGATTATTAAATTTTCACCTAAATCCTTGATTTTGATCGATAGCAGTGAGCACTCCCTCTATGTAATTTATGAGGAATTAAAGAGGATTCTCATAGGCCTTGAAGAGGACCGTTTAGCTGGTGATAGTGTTGATGCTTTTTCTTCGTTAAATGCTGAGCTGTCAATTGAGTTAGTGCCTTGCTTGGCTTCGGTGCGCGATCGCGACATATTATTGAAGATATTCAATAGCCATAAGCCGGCTACGGTCTTTCATGCGGCAGCATATAAACATGTTCCCTTGGTAGAGCAAAATCCTGCCGAAGGGATTCTTAATAATGTGTATGGCACATTGACCTGCGCTCAGGTCAGCCTAGAGTGTGGCGTCAGCAATTTTATTCTAGTGAGCACCGACAAGGCCGTAAGGCCAACCAACGTGATGGGCGCCAGCAAGCGTATTGCCGAACTAGTTTTGCAGGCAATGGCAGATCTTGTTAATAAAGATAATCATGCAACTAATTTCTCTATGGTGCGATTTGGTAATGTACTGGGCTCTTCAGGGTCGGTGGCACCACTATTTAGCGCTCAAATTGCAGCAGGCGGACCGATTACACTAACTCATCCTGAAGTAACGCGGTATTTCATGACCATTCCGGAGGCGGCGCAATTAGTGGTTCAGGCAAGCGCAATGGCTGAGGGAGGGGATGTCTTTGTATTGGATATGGGCGAGCCAGTCCGTATTTATGATTTAGCCACCAAGATGGTGTATTTATCTGGCCTATTGGTAAAGGATGAGGCTCGCCCTCATGGCGATATTGAGATTAAGATCACGGGTTTACGTCCAGGTGAAAAGCTCTATGAGGAGCTTCTTATTGGCGATAATCCGCAGTCAACGGTGCACCCTAAAATCATGAAGGCACATGAAGAGTTTTTGTATTGGGGTGATTTGCAGAAGGAGCTTGAAAAGCTGAATCTGGCCTTAGAATCATCAGATGTTAGATTGATCAGGGAGATGCTTAAAAAATTAGTCCCTGGCTACCAGCCTAATTAGGCTTTATTTGAGCAGCGCATTGACCGCCAATAAATCCTGATCCGTGAGTGCCGCTGCTTGGGCTTTGAGCCTCAAGGCATTGAGGATAGTGTCGTATCTGGCCTTGTATAGTGTTGCTCTGGTGGTAAAGAGCGCATCGAGTGCAATCAATACATCCAAATTAATCAAGGTGCCAACATCAAAACCCAGCTGACTCGATGCTAAGGCGGAGGCCGATGATTTTTCTGCAGCCTCAAATGCCCTCACTGTGGCTAGGCCACCATAAAACCCTGTGAAGGCTTGGCGCGTGGCCTGAGCAGCCGTTCTGCGTAGATTGTCGTAATCAGATTTGGCTTTATCGACTAGCGCTGCCCGTTGCCGAATTACCGAGGTATTAAAACCGCCCGAGACAATTGGGATGCTCATCTGCAGCGCAATCGTATTGTTATAAATATTTTGGGTAGTGGATGGATTAAAGTTCGTAGGCGAGCCATTGGCTTGGTTCATGCCGGTGGTGCCAATAAAGTTCACAGTCGGGTAGTTTGCCGCTAGAGCGCCTTTGAATGAGCTCTGCGCAATATCGACATTCAGTTGACTGGCGAGAACCCCATAGTTGGCCGCTTCGGCTTGTTTGATCCAGTCACTCAATTCTTGACCAGGTGGCAGCTTGGGGTTCACACTCTCTGCAATCGGTATGCCTTTGGCATCTTTTACTTTGGCTCTCGGATCCGCAACTACACCTTCAATTTTGGCGTCTTTTGCTAGTGGCCTCAGTGGCGGTACTGGATGACCAACGATCTGCTCAAGCACGCCGCGCCGGACGATTAATTCTGCTTGGGCAGCAGTCTCTTGCGCGTTCGCTAGATCAAAGCGAGCCTGCGCATCATTGGCATCGACAATGGTTGCTGAGCCCACTTCAAACTTTGATTGGGCGGCTTGGAGCTGCTGCTTAA
>CALRRC020000185.1:0-3238 GCA_943370515.1 Erythrobacter sanguineus
TTGTACTAATTTCCCCTTCGATGCTGACCATTGCCGTATGGCGCTCGGCACCAAAGCTACCGCCAAAAGGACGTAGATCCAATACTTGCAAAATGACAACAACAATCAGGATGAGGGACAGGACGCGCAATAGGGTTTTCCAACGACGCGCCTTGCGACTCTCTTTTAGATTTTCTAAAAGCAGGTGCTCCAGCGCTTGACGCTCCCAATTTTTTTCTTGTTCCATGTGTAATCCTTAAGCAGGTTTTGCAGCAGCTAAATCAATATAGGTATTCTGTTTAAGCCAGTTACTGAGTTCCGGTACGCTGTGCACATAGCCCAGCGAATCGGTCGTTTGCAAGGTATCGAGTGGATGGGCGCCGTAGGTTACAGCAACCCCATCCACACCAGCATTGATCGCCATTTGTAAATCATGGGTGGTATCACCCACCATCAACATCCGACGTACCGGCACTTGTAGCACATCCGAGAGTTCGAGCAGCATACCGGGGTGCGGTTTTGAAAAGGATTCGTCTGCGGTCCGAGTTTCTTCAAACACATGGCCCAAACCATGGTGCGCCAAAGAGCGGTCTAAACCAACGCGCGACTTACCGGTTGCGACGCCCAGGCGAAACCCGGCAGCACGAAGTTCTTCGAGCAGCTCTCGAATACCGCCAAATAGATGCAGGTCATGATCGCGCGCTAAATAATGGTGGCGAAAACGATCCACTAATTTGGGGAAATGCACCGGCTCAATCCATGGCACCGCCCGACGCAGTGAATCTTGAATGCCCAATCCAATCACAGAACTCGCTAAAGAGTCATCCGGCTCTGGAAAGCCAAGATCGCGACAAGCCTGCTGAATGCAAAACACGATCGTCGGGGTGGAATCGATGATGGTGCCATCCCAGTCCCACACAATCAGCTCATAGCGCCGTTCTTGGTCTTTGCTAAGACTTACTTTAGAAGATGACTGGACTTGCGGCATTGCTAAGGACCTTGCTGAATATCGAGGAATCACTATACCGTTTCTGGCTTGATTGGGTGAAAGCTCTTGAGAAAGGCAGTGAAGTCTGGCGGTAAAGGCGACTCGATCCGCATCTTCTCTCCACTACGCGGATGAATAAATCCGGCAAGGTGGGCATGCAATAAAAGCCGCTTCGGCTTTAACCGGCGATCCTCGTCATCAATGCCGTATTTATCGTCCCCTAAAATCGGATGTCCTATTTTTTGCAAGTGCACTCGAATTTGGTGGGTGCGGCCCGTTTTTAATTGAGCCTCTGCCATGCTCACCCGATCTTCGCCCCGCTCATAGACTTCAGTAACCCGAAGGGAGGTGTGACTAGGCAATCCTTGCGGATCCACTTTCACACGACGTTCACCATTAGCCAACAAGTATTTATGCAGAGGGAACTTCAATTGCACCGTTGGGCTTGTTAGCGTGATCTGGCCATGCGTTACCAAGTAATACCGTTTATCCGTAAGACCCTCGCGAATCTGCCGATGCAACTCAACGAGGGCGCTGCGCTTTTTTGCCAGCATCAACACACCCGAGGTATCGCGATCGAGCCGGTGCACTAGCTCCAAAAAATGCAACTCGGGCCGCGTCATCCGCAGAGTCTCAATCACGCCCAGGGAAATGCCAGAGCCGCCATGGACCGCTAGACCAGATGGCTTATCCACAATGAGCAACGCTTCATCTTCGAACAAAATCGGCATTTTGGCGGAATACAACTGGGCGCGCGATTGGTCTTTAAAGGCATTTTCAGCCGGTCCGCGATCCGGGGCAGCTAATCGCACCGGTGGAATACGAATGAGGTCCCCCTCCATTAGGCGAGTAGTCGGCTCTGCGCGTTTCTTGTTGACCCGAACCTCGCCCGAGCGAATGATGCGATAGAGGTGGCTCTTGGGGACACCCTTAGCCCACTTCAGGAGGTAATTATCCAAGCGTTGCCCAGCCTCTTCCGGTCCAATCGTCTGAAATAGGACTTGTGCAGCAGCTTTTGGGACGCTTGGGCTTGGGCTTAGAGTAGGGTCGGATTTCATAAAGGGGTGATTTCTTCGCCAAAATAGCAAAGAAACTAAGAATACCCTTATTGTCAATCCACTTCTACCGTATAATCAAGGCACTAGCCAATTAATTGGCCCGATGCAGAAATTCATCGTGGAGCTTGGAGTCGCCCTTAAAAAGACTCCCGGGGTTGCCCCTCTCCCGTTTTAATGAGGCGCAGGGTTGGTGTGCCGTTTGCCGCGACCCGCGATTAGAAGACAGTTTTCAGGCACGCGCCTGCATTGATGACCTTAAGGAGGTCTCTGCGGCGAGTGTCCAGTGTGGCACCGACCTTCATACCCTTTAGATCGGTTTAAGCCCAGCTCAGTGCTAGGCAAACGCTTGTTCCACACTCGTAAAGCCACTTGGGAATACATCCCCATGATGGCACCAACTCTGTCCCCGACCGCACCGCGCAACGACATCCTCCCCCATAGGAGAGTGTTATGAAACGCATGTTATTTAATGCAACTCAACAAGAAGAGTTGAGAGTCGCCATCGTTGATGGTCAAAAATTAATCGATATTGATATTGAAGCTGCCGGCCGCGAACAACGCAAAGGCAATATTTACAAAGGCGTTATTACGCGCATTGAGCCCTCGCTCGAAGCCTGTTTTGTCAATTACGGCGAAGAGCGCCATGGCTTCCTGCCATTTAAAGAGGTTGCTCGAACCTACTTTAAAGATGGCGTCGATGTCCGTAACGCCACCATTAAAGAAGCCTTACGCGAAGGCCAAGAAATCATTGTTCAGGTAGAAAAAGAAGAGCGCGGCCAAAAAGGCGCTGCACTGACCTCTTTTATCTCCCTAGCTGGCCGCTACTTGGTGTTAATGCCAAACAACCCCCGCGGTGGTGGCGTATCACGCCGCATTGAGGGTGAAGATCGTCAGGAATTACGCGAGGCCATGGGGCAGCTTGAAATACCCGACGGCATGAGCATCATTGCCCGTACTGCCGGTATTGGCCGCGACGCCGTCGAATTGCAGTGGGACTTAAGTTACCTGATGCAGTTGTGGAAGGCAATTGATGAAGCAGCCCAAGGCAATTCCGCGCCACTCTTGATTTATTTAGAGTCCAGTCTGGTTATTCGTGCGATTCGCGACTACTTCCAGCCCGATATTGGCGAAATCCTAATCGACACCGACGACATTTTTGAGCAGGCGCAAGCCTTCATGTCGGTTGTTATGCCAGATAACTTGCCGCGTGTTA
>CALRRC020000186.1:0-3225 GCA_943370515.1 Erythrobacter sanguineus
TTGAAATTGCTGAAGAAGCATTGCACATGCATCAGCAAGCTTTTGGAAACGATCCTGTATTGACTAATATGCTGGAAGCGGGCGGTGAGTATGCCTATCGGGTTCGCGGTGAAAACCACATGTGGACGCCAGATACGATTGCAAAGCTACAGCATGCAACGCGCACTGGCTCGGATAAGGGCTACCAGACATACAAAGAGTACGCCAACATCATTAATGATCAAAGCAAGCGTCAGATGACTTTGCGTGGCTTGTTTGAATTTAAGGTGGATCCAGCTAAAGCCATTCCACTGGATGAAGTAGAGTCTGCCAAAGAGATCGTGAAACGGTTTGCCACGGGCGCGATGTCCTTAGGCTCAATCTCAACCGAGGCCCATGCAACCTTGGCAATTGCCATGAATCGCATTGGTGGTAAGTCCAATACAGGTGAGGGCGGCGAAGACCCCAATCGCTACAAGAACGAACTCAAAGGAATTCCGATTCGCAAAGGCGAAAGTCTCGCAAGCATTCTGGGTAGTGATGTAGTGGAAGCCAACATTCCATTGGAAGATGGCGATTCCTTGCGCTCAAAAATCAAGCAAGTAGCATCGGGGCGCTTTGGTGTAACAACCGAATACCTGCGCTCAGCAGATCAGTTGCAAATCAAAATGGCACAAGGCGCAAAGCCAGGCGAGGGCGGCCAGTTGCCTGGTAGTAAAGTATCTGATTACATTGGTAAGTTGCGTTTCTCGGTACCCGGTGTTGGTTTGATTTCTCCGCCTCCGCACCACGATATTTATTCAATTGAAGACATTGCGCAGTTGATTCATGACCTCAAAAACGTCAATCCTGCAGCCGATGTATCGGTCAAGCTTGTTTCGGAAGTGGGCGTAGGTACAGTTGCTGCTGGCGTTGCCAAAGCCAAAGCTGATCACGTGGTGATTGCGGGTCATGACGGTGGTACCGGCGCATCGCCGCTTTCATCGATTAAGCATGCCGGCTCCCCATGGGAGCTTGGCCTCGCTGAAACCCAACAAACTTTGGTGTTGAATCGCTTGCGCAGCCGTATTCGAGTGCAGGCCGATGGCCAAATGAAAACCGGTCGTGACGTGGTGATTGGTGCTTTGCTTGGCGCGGATGAATTTGGTTTTGCAACCGCGCCACTGGTAGTAGAAGGTTGCATCATGATGCGCAAGTGCCACTTAAATACCTGCCCAGTGGGCGTTGCTACGCAAGATCCAGAGCTGCGTAAAAAGTTTGCGGGTAAGCCAGAGCACGTGGTGAACTTCTTCTTCTTTGTTGCGGAAGAGGCGCGTGAAATCATGGCCCAGCTAGGCATACGTAAGTTTGATGATCTGATTGGCCGAGTTGATTTACTCGATACCCGCAAGGGCATTGATAACTGGAAAACCCATGGACTGGACTTCAGTAAGATTTTTGCAGCCCCGGCTGTACCAGCCGATGTGCCGCGCTATCAAGTGCTCACGCAGGACCATGGCCTCGGCACTGCCTTAGACCATATTTTGATTGAAAAGAGCGAGCCTGCATTAGAGCGCGGCGAGAAAGTGTCCTTCATTGTTCCTGTGAAGAACGTGAATCGCACCGTTGGCGCAATGCTATCCGGTGAAATCGCTCAGCGTTATGGCCATGCTGGCTTGCCAGATGACACCATTCACATTCAATTAAATGGTACAGCCGGTCAAAGTTTTGCAGCATTCTTGGCGCATGGCGTCACCTTGGACCTGGTTGGTGACGCCAATGATTATGTTGGTAAAGGTTTGTCGGGTGGACGTGTCATCGTACGCGCACCACATGAGTTCCGCGGCGATACAGCCAAGAACATCATTGTCGGCAACACCGTCCTGTACGGTGCGATTGGCGGAGAGGCCTTCTTTAATGGCGTAGCTGGAGAGCGTTTTGCAGTTCGTAACTCTGGCGCTACCGCAGTCGTCGAGGGTACCGGCGATCACGGTTGTGAATACATGACGGGCGGTACGGTTGTTGTTCTGGGTGAAACCGGACGCAACTTTGCAGCCGGTATGAGCGGTGGTATCGCTTATGTTTACGACGAAGATGGCTTGTTTGCAAAGCGTTGCAATACCAGCATGGCTACTTTAGAAAAAGTATTGCCCCATGCAGAGCAGGTTGCGAGCATTCCTGAGGCCCAATGGCATGCACCAATTGATGTGAAGGATGGTGGTCAGCGCCACAGCGATGAACATATTTTAAAAGCCTTAATTGAGCGTCATTTCCGGCACACCGGATCCGAGCGTGCAAAGACCTTGCTCGCCGATTGGGATCAAGCACGTACCCGCTTTATCAAAGTGCACCCCACCGAATACAAACGGGCATTGGGTGAGCTTTGGGAAAAAGCACAAAAAAATGCAAAAGCGATTGCTTAAGTAACAACACGATATTGAAGGAGTAGTTGAGATGGGTAAGGTCACTGGATTTATGGAGTTTGAGCGCGTTAAGGAAACCTACGAGGCTCCTGTAACGCGCTTACACCACTACAAGGAGTTTGTTGCTGCACTGAGCGATGATGAGGCTAAAGTGCAGAGTGCGCGCTGCATGGATTGCGGCATTCCATTTTGCAATAACGGCTGCCCAGTTAACAACATCATTCCAGACTTTAATGAACTGGTTTTTCAGGGCGATTGGAAAAATGCCATTGAAGTGCTGCACTCTACCAACAACTTCCCTGAATTTACCGGCCGCATTTGCCCAGCGCCATGTGAGTCTGCCTGCACATTAGGCATTAACCGGGATGCGGTTGGTATCAAATCGATTGAGCACGCCATCATTGATAAGGCTTGGGAAAATGGTTGGGTTAAGCCCATGCCGTCCAAAACGAAAACGGGTAAAAAAGTAGCGATTGTCGGATCAGGCCCTGCGGGCATGGCGGCGGCACAACAATTGGCCCGAGCCGGTCACGATGTCACCGTATATGAGAAGAATGATCGGGTTGGTGGCTTGCTGCGCTATGGCATTCCTGATTTCAAAATGGAAAAGTGGCTGATTGATCGCCGGGTTGAGCAAATGCAGGCCGAAGGGGTTACCTTTGCTACCGGCGTTTATGTTGGCAAAGAGGCAATGGGCGCGGAAGTAAAAAACTATTCCAATAAGACAGTCACGCCAGAGCAGTTGATGAAAGATTTTGATGCCGTCATCATTAGCGGCGGTGCCGAGCAGCCCCGCGATTTGCCAGTTCCTGGACGCGAACTCGAGGGCATCCATTACGCTTTG
>CALRRC020000187.1:0-3203 GCA_943370515.1 Erythrobacter sanguineus
GACTCTAAAAACCGTTTGATAGAGTGCCAGGAGCTATTTCGGGGTTCCGTGGCGCAGACGGCCATCTACCCCCGCGAAATCGTCAAAGAGGCCCTGATCCGCAATTCCAGCGCCCTGATTGTGGCCCACAACCACCCCAGTGGAGACCCCTATCCCAGCAAAAAGGACATTGAATTAACCCGCGCCCTGCAACAAGCACTGCAATGGGTTGCGATTGGCCTTTTAGACCACTGCATCGTCAGTCAGAGCAGTTTCTTCTCTTTTGTGGAGGCTGGCATTATGGATATTGATCAAAATTAGTAGTAAGCACTAACTTATATAATTAAATAGACAAGGTTATTCAGTTGCATTTGGCAATCCACAAAAGGGCTGGCTCATTTAGCCATTCGCCTGCTACAATCTTCTTTTTTCGCAATTAAGGAGTCGTGTCATGGCAAAAGTTTGCCAAGTCACTGGGAAAAAGCCGATGGTTGGCAATAATGTTTCCCATGCAAACAATAAAACGAAGCGTCGCTTTTTGCCTAATCTGCAAAATCGCCGTTTCTGGGTTGAATCAGAAAATCGCTGGATTAGCCTTCGCTTAACCAACGCAGGTTTGCGTGTGATTGACAAAAACGGCATCGATGCCGTTTTAGTCGACTTGCGCGCACGCGGCCAGATTTAAAGGAATATTGAAATGGCTAAGGGCGGCAGAGAAAAGATTAAGTTAGAGTCATCAGCAGGTACTGGTCACTTCTATACAACCACCAAAAACAAGCGTACCAAGCCTGAGAAGTTAGAGATCATGAAGTTCGATCCTACCGTTCGCAAGCACGTTGCGTACAAAGAGACCAAGCTGAAGTAAATTTCAGTTTCATCTCAATAAAAAAACCCGCTGAGTGCGGGTTTTTTTATTAGCTCGTTGATGCGGATAACTAACTGTAGCGACGCAGTCGAATCGAGAAGTCACGCAGGTTCGATACACCGCTGTCCTCCGCCTGCTGACACCAGGTGCGCAGTTGGCTTAAGAGTTGCTCACCAGTGGCATTGGAACGGCTCCACAGGGCCTGCAAATCACGGCGCATCTCAATCATCTTGCGCAGCTGTGCATTTTGCTGAATTAACTCTTCCAGCTTCTGCTTTTCAACGATCGTTAGTTGAGCCTCATCCTTGCATAGCCAGGTGCGTGCATCATTGAGATGAGCGGCCAACTCTTGCATGTGCTGAACTTCACTTGTGAAGAACTTCTTTAAGGATTTACTGTAGCGCGCCATCACTTCATAGCGATTTGCAATAACCGCCTCTAATGTGTCTTGATCTGCAGGGCGCACTTCAGAAAGCACTGGCTTAGGTGGTACCTTTTTTACGGTAGCCAAACCCACTGCACTCATCATCTGAATGTAGAGCCAGCCGATATCAAACTCGTACCACTTATTCGAAAGCTTAGCGCTAGTGGCATAGGTGTGGTGGTTGTTATGTAACTCTTCGCCGCCAATCAAAATACCCCACGGCACGATATTGCGCGACGCGTCTTCATTATTGAAGTTACGGTAGCCCCAAAAGTGGCCAATACCATTAATCACACCAGCAGCAGTGATTGGTATCCACAGCATCTGTACCGCCCACACGGTTGCTCCAATCGCACCAAATAAGAATAGGTCGATGATCATCATGAGCGCAACGCCCTGCCACGAAAACTTGGAATAAATATTGCGCTCAATCCAATCATCGGGAGTGCCATGGCCAAATTTTTGCAGGGTCTCTGGATTATTGGCTTCAGATTTATAGAGCTCAGCGCCACGTGATAACACCGTGTTGATACCTAAAACCTGTGGGCTATGGGGATCATCAACGGTTTCGCATTTAGCGTGGTGCTTGCGGTGAACCGCAGCCCACTCTTTGGTGACCATGCCGGTAGTAAGCCAGAGCCAGAAACGGAAAAAATGGGATGCAATCGGATGCAAATCGAGCGCGCGGTGCGCTTGGCAGCGGTGCAAGAAAATAGTAACGCTTGCGATCGTAATGTGGGTTACCGCCAAGGTAAACAGCACAATTTGCCACCAAGTCCAATCGAGGTAGCCGTGGGCTAACCACTGAATCAAACCATCGTGCAATGCAGTTATATCAAAGCTGGAATTCAAGGCATCCCCTAAACGGAATCAGTAACCTCGTATTTTAAGCTTTTCGCCTAAAAATTGCCCCAAAGAAACCATCGGTTCCATGTAAATGGGGCCATAGCTGCCACCAGGGGTTATCCGGACTCGTCCCAATCGGCTGTGCACCATCTAAAAAGTGGTCTTTAAGCACTTCAGCAGCAGGAATTAACTCAAACTCAGGGTGTTTTTCTAAAAACTGCAAGGCAATAGCCTGATTTTCTTGGGGCAATAAGCTGCACGTGGCATAGACCAATCGGCCACCGGGTTTCAGCAAGCGGCTGGCTGAAGCCAAAATGCTGGCCTGCTTTACATTGAGCTCCGCTACCGCAGCAGGTGTTTGCCGCCACTTCAAATCGGGATTACGGCGCAAGGTGCCAATACCGCTACACGGTGCATCTACGAGTACGCGATCGATCTTGCCGGCCAAGCGCTTGACCTTCGAATCGTTTTCACTATCGATCCAGACGGGATGCACATTTGAAAGACCGCTGCGGGCCTGGCGTGGCTTCAAGTTAGCCAGCCTACGCTCCGAGGTATCAAAGGCATACAGGCGCCCAGTAGAGCGCATTAAGGCACCCAAGGCCAAGGTCTTGCCGCCAGCGCCTGCACAAAAATCAACCACCATCTCGCCACGCTTCGGACCCAGCAAATGACAGAGCAATTGGCTGCCTTCGTCCTGCACTTCAAAAAGACCTTCCTTAAACCAGCTGGAATTCTGCAATGCGGGCTTACCCATAATGCGAATGCCATCGGGCGAAAAAGGCGTTGCTACTGCTTGATAGCGACCACCCAAGGCATTCATTTCTTCGAGCAGGGTATCGCGATTAGCCTTAATGGTGTTGACGCGCAAATCCAGCAGGGCTGGGCGCATCAAAGCGATCGCGAGGTCTTGGCGCTGGGCTTCACCCGGCGATGATTCAAATGCATTCCAAAGCCATTCAGGCAAGTTGTTGCGCACCATCGGTGCTAAGGTATCGCGATCAAGTTCAGAGTAGCGTTTGAGCCAGTCATATTCACTTGGCTGAATAACGTGAGCCAAGTCGGCGAGCGCACTCTCTGGACGGTTTG
>CALRRC020000188.1:0-3198 GCA_943370515.1 Erythrobacter sanguineus
TTAAAAGGAAAAACCACAGAATCACCATCACCAATGGAATCGAGCGCATCGTGTTGACATAAAAACTGGCGCAGTAGGATAAGACCGGGTTTCCAGACAAT
The DNA here is from genome assembly GCA_943370515.1 of Erythrobacter sanguineus. Lineage (GTDB taxonomy): Bacteria > Pseudomonadota > Gammaproteobacteria > Burkholderiales > Burkholderiaceae > Polynucleobacter. Next base: position 102 of record CALRRC020000188.1, read on the forward strand.
CGCATCAAGGCCAAGAAAGTGCCAAAGATAACTCCGCCCAGTGTAGCAATGACGGTTAATTGCACGCTAAAGAGCAGGCCCTTTTGGATGTAGTCCGTAAAGAGTGCCCAATTGTAAAAACTGAGATCTAGGCTGAGCATGGTCCGAATAAAGAGTGCATCAGTTTAGTGGGCCAAGCTAGGGTCAGTGGATGTGCCAACAAAACCCGGAATGCGGGTCCGTCGCTCAATCCAGGTCATGAGCCGATTCACTGCAAATGCCGATAAGGCGTAGAGCAAGGTCACTGCTAAATAGATTTCAATGCCGCGCGATGTTTCTTCTTGCGCCTGCATGGCAAACAAGGTGAGTTCAGGCACGGAAACCGCAAAAGCCACGGAGGAGTTCTTCACCACATTCATGCTTTCCGAAGTCAAGGGCGGAATCACAATCCGCAGTGCCATCGGCAAAATCACATAGCGATAACTTTGGACGCGATTCATGCCAAGCGCGGTTGCGGCAGCCATCTGGCCACTTGGCAGCGATTGAATACCAGCACGCACCTGTTCTGCAACACGGGCTGAGGTAAAAAAGCCCAAGGCAATACTCACTAACAAATAAGAAGGAAGTTCTCTTAATGGGTGGATAAAAGATGGAATAACGTGATACCAAACAAAAACCTGAACCAATATCGGTATGTTCCGAAACAGCTCCACCCATGCAGTAGCAGCACGCACTAATAGGCGAGCGCTAAGGTTGTTACTAGGTAAGGTACGCAGCGTTCCCATCACCGCACCAATCACTAAAGCAATCATGAGGCTTAGGCCTGCGACTGCAATGGTCCAAAGCCAGGCTTGCATTAACCAATCTAAATAACTTGGGTCAGCATTTTGCGCAATGCCAAATATCGACGAGATGCAGTGCTGAACTGGCTCTCCATCGAGCGTACTCTTACAAAAAACGCCAAAATCCATATTCATGGGTTTTGGCGTTCACGCGCAATGAAACATGGCATACAACTCGAAAGATTCAAAATTACTTCTTTTGATAATCCTCTGCAGGCCTGTCATTTAAGTTAGCCCACGCATTTTTTGATGCGGCAGACAACTCCAGACCAACCACGCTATTTTTAGGTGGAATGGGCTTTAAGAACCACTTATCCCACAAACGTGGCATGCCGCCATTCGCGACTATCTTTGCGATGGCTGCGTTAACGTCCGCCTTAAATTGAGGATCGTCTTTACGCACCATAATCGCAATGGGTTCTGTACTCAGCACCTCGCCCACAATTTTAAAATCCTTTGGATTTCTTGAATTTGCAATATTACCTGCCAAGATTGAGCCGTCCATCACAAAGGCATCTGCACGGCCAGACTCTAACAATAAGAAACTATCAGCATGGTCTTTACCAAATACTTCATCGAAGTTAACGCCAGTTGCTTTTTCATGCCTACGTAAAATTTGAACGGATGTAGTACCTGTAGTGGTAGCTACTTTTTTACCAGCCAACTGAGAAATCGAGTTAATGCCTGAATTGGCTTTAACAGCAATACGTACTTCTTCTACGTATAAGGTGTTAGCAAAGCTCACATCGCGTTGTCGGGCAGTGTTGTTGGTTGTTGTACCGCACTCAATATCAACCGTTCCATTTTGAACCAAGGGTATGCGATTCTGTGCAGTAACCGGCTGGTAATTAATACGCAATGTACTCAGGCCTAATTTGGCTTTAATGTCATTGAGAATCATACGACATACTTCAACATGGAATCCATCGAAGCGACTATCGCCAGTGGTATAGGACATTGGAATCGAGGATTCACGCACGCCCATGGTGACTGCGCCGGTCGCTTTAATCTTGTCTAAAGTTGCGCTGGAGGCGATTGCGCCTTGTGCGCAAACCAACGCTGAGGCCACTAACGCCACCCTGATTCCTGATTTCACTAATGATGCTTTCATTTTCAACCTCCCTAATGGATCACTTTAAATACTATTAATGAGTCGTAGTTTAATTAATTAATAAATTCTCGAATGAATTTATCTTTGTAAGGGTAAGCCCTTATATAACTAAATACATCATTAAGTGCTTCACCAGCAAAAAGCCAGTGGGGTGGGGTTAAGGAGATAACAGGTTTTTTACAGACAATAGAAAAAACCCACTGTGTTACCACAGTGGGTTGATTTGATACCAATCTAATTCGTAACTAGCCTAAGCTAGCGTTAAATTAGAAAGTGTGACGCAGGCCAAGAGCGTATTGTGCAGCACCAAAGCCCTGGGTTGTTGCAGTTGTAGAGCTAGTCTGAGTTTGACCATAAATTGCATACAAGTTAGTACGCTTGCTCAGGATATAGTTGCTACCAACCTGCCAGCCGGTAAAGTTTGCAGTCTGTCCGCCAACTGAAGACTTGATGCTACCGTTACCAATGCTTGCCCATGGTTCAATTTTTGGAGTGACGTTACCGCGCACACCGATTTGCTGAGCATTACGATTAAGTGATTCGGCACCACCAGTAGTCATTTTACGATCTACATACTGAGCATATGCCTTCAAGATTCCGAAGTCATATACTGCGCCGGCTAACAATTGATTATCACCGATGCTAGTCGCTGCAGCAACAACACCAGTTGCGCCCAATGTTCCAGAAATTGGTGTATTGCCACCAAGCGCTAGGATTGACAACGATGTATTAGAAATACCAGTTGCGTACATGGTTTTGAAGCTTTGATAAGCTGCAGTTGCAATCAGACCTTTGAAACGGAAGTCTGCGCCAACACCAAAGCCATTCCAATTAGTAGCGCCCATACCAGGAGTACCGGCTGAAGTTAAAGTTACGTCTTGCTCGTTAGCGGCATACATTGCAGATACAACTAAGCCACCGATACGATCCGACTGAACGGTAATTGCATTAGATGCGCGATTAGTAAAGCCAATACCGTTGTTATTTCCGCTAGTTGTTGTTGCGCTAGAGCCGTAAACGCTTGAGGCTCCTGCGTAAATCATATCACCCTGGATATTGTTGTATTGACCTGTACTTGTGGTTGCGCCAGCAACGAAAACTGGAGTGTACTGGCGACCAATTGCGAATTGGCCAATACCTTTTTGACGCAAGCCAACAAATGACT
>CALRRC020000189.1:0-3197 GCA_943370515.1 Erythrobacter sanguineus
AGCAATAGCTTCAACAAAATTTGACGATTGATGGTTTTGATATTGGCCATAATTTTTTAGGCTTTAGCCCAACATCACCCGTTTCATCACAATGCCCATAAAGAAAACAAAGGCAACGCTGAGCATAATCAGACCCAAGCGGCGATTACGCGCTGCCTGAGCTGATTTATACATATCCTTGGTTTCCTGGGGCACGGTAGTAATTAACTGACCTTAGGAGGTGTTTCAAAGGTGTGGTGTGGTGCTGGTGAAGGCAAAGTCCACTCCAAGCCCTTAGCGCCATCCCATGGGTTGTCCGATGCTTTGATGCCGTGGCCACGGTAAGCGGGCATCACAACAAACAAGAGGAAATAAACCTGCATTAAGCCAAACCCGAGACCGCCAATCGATGCAATCATGTTGAAGTCAGCAAACTGCGTTGGGTAATCGGCATAACGGCGTGGCATACCGGCAAGGCCCAAGAAGTGCATTGGGAAGAAAGTGAGGTTAAAGAAAATCATGGAACCCCAGAAATGCACTTTGCCGCGGAACTCGTCGGCCATGTAGCCGGTCCATTTTGGACACCAGAAGTAAAAACCAGCGAACATCGCAAAGAGGGAACCAGCTACCAACACATAATGGAAGTGGGCCACAACATAGTATGTGTCTTGTACACCAATATCAATTGGGGCTATTGCCAGAATCAGACCTGTAAAGCCGCCCATCGTAAATACGAAAATAAAGCCAACGGACCACAACATGGGAGTCTCGAATGTCATCGAACCCCTCCACATGGTTGCAATCCAGTTGAAGATTTTGACGCCAGTCGGAACCGCAATTAGCATGGTTGCATACATGAAGAACAACTGACCGGTCACTGGCATTCCAGTGGCAAACATGTGGTGCGCCCAAACGATGAAGGACAGAATCGCAATGGAGGCTGTTGCATAGACCATCGAGCTGTAACCAAATAAGGTCTTTCTTGAGAACGCAGGAATCACTTCACTAATAATTCCGAATGCTGGAAGAATCATGATGTAGACCTCTGGGTGACCAAAGAACCAGAAAATATGCTGGTACATCACAGGGTCACCACCGCCGACAGCGGAGAAGAAAGAGGTGCCAAAATGGCGATCGGTTAGAACCATTGTGATTGCGCCCGCTAATACCGGCATCACTGCAATCAACAAATAGGCTGTAATTAACCATGTCCATGCAAACATGGGCATCTTCATTAAGGTCATGCCAGGGGCACGCATGTTCAAGATGGTCACAATGATGTTAATCGAGCCCATGATGGAGGACGCGCCGAGCAAGTGCAGGGCGAAAATCGCCATGTCCATACCTGGACCCATCTGCAATGTCAGCGGAGCATACAAAGTCCAACCACCGGCTGGCGCGCCGCCTGGTGCTAAAAATGAACCAAACAACAAGATAGCCGCTACTGGCAAAATCCAAAAACTAAAGTTATTCATTCGCGCAAAGGCCATATCGGATGCGCCGATCTGCAATGGAATCATCCAGTTTGCAAAACCCACGAAGGCCGGCATGATGGCACCGAACACCATCACTAAGCCGTGCATGGTCGTTAACTGATTAAAGAACTCGGGACGCAGGTACTGCAAGCCGGGCTGGAATAACTCTAAGCGGATGCCCAGCGCCATAACTCCACCAGCCAGCAAGCTTACAAAGGAGAAGATGAGGTACATCGTTCCAATGTCTTTGTGGTTGGTTGCAAACAACCACCGACGCCATCCATGTGGCATGTCATGCGCGTGATCATGCGCGTGATCGTGTGCTGTATCGTGGGTAGTAGAGACTGTGCTCATGAGTTGCTCCGAGATGGTTTTTTAATTAAGTTGTTATTTAGTCCGTGCTGCCATGAGGTCAGGCGTTTGATACACATCGCCTGTTTTATTGCCCCATGCATTGCGTGTATAGGTAATCACTGCTGCAATGTCACCGTCTGAAATCACGCCACCCCATTTGGGCATAGCGCCTTTGCCGTTCAGCATGATCTGAAAGTTGGCCTCTTTTGGTCCTAAGACAACCTTGCTTCCGTCTAAGGCAGGGAATGCACCAGCGCCCTTACCGTTTGGCTGATGGCATGCTGCGCAGTTGGCTGCATACACTTTTGCACCGCGATCCATTTGCTCCGCCAAGGTGTAAACCTTACTTGGATCATCGGCCAAGGCTGCCATTTCTTTTTTCTTTTCCTCTACCCATTTTGTGTAGTCCTCATCGGATACAACACGCACTACGATTGGCATAAAGGCGTGCTGGGCACCGCAAAGCTCGGAACACTGACCGCGATAGGTACCAATCTTTTCTGCTTTAAACCAGGTATCGCGCACAAATCCAGGGATGGCGTCCTGCTTAACTCCGAACGCCTGCACTGACCATGCATGTATTACGTCATTGGCGGTGGTGATCATGCGAATTTTTTTATTCACCGGCACGACCATTTCGTTATCCACTTCCATCAAATACGTGTTTGATTTGGGTGCTAGGTTATTGATGGATTCGCGTGAGGTCGACAGGGTGGATAAAAAGCTGATGCCTTCGCCTTCCCCTTTAAGGTAGTCGTATCCCCATTTCCACTGATAGCCCGTGGTTTTAATGGTGATGTCTGCATTGGTGGTGTCTTTCATAGCCACTACCGTTTTGGTTGCTGGCAATGCCATACCAATTACGATCAGGAGGGGAATCACCGTCCAAATGATTTCTACTGTGGTACTTTCATGAAAGGAGGCTGACTTAGCACCTTTCGATTTGCGGTGCTTGAGAATGGAATAGAACATCACCCCGAACACACCTATAAAAATCACGGTGCAAATAACCAGCATCATCCAATGTAGCCAGTGAATTTCAGCCATGATTTTGGTTGCTGCAACAGGGAAATTGAGTTGATTTACTGCGGGTCCACCTGGCATATCTTGATTCGCAAATACCGTTCCGGTACTAATTGAGGCAAGGGTTAAGAGCAGCGCTCTTACGGCGTTTCCAAGTAAATTCATCTTTATCTCTATTAATAATCGTAATTTTTAAATGCATCACCACGCATAAATAAGGCAAAAGCAAGCTGGCTTTACATATTGATGCGTAATTATAGGGTTTCTTATCTTAATCAACAATTTAGATACGCGCTGAGGCGATTCAATAGTGGTATTACTTAATAATAAAGTAAGTGCTTACTCTTATTAAAGATCTTACCTATT
>CALRRC020000190.1:0-3197 GCA_943370515.1 Erythrobacter sanguineus
AGATGGGTTTTATCTTTCAGCAATTCAATTTATTGCCTTACCTAAGTGTGCGCGACAACATTTTATTGCCTGCTCACTTGTTTGCTAAACGCAAGGCAGCGGCCCTTACGCAATTTGGCAGCTTAGACCACGCCTTGCGCTATTACATGAACCACTTGGGCTTATCTGCTGATTTAGAAAACCAAGCAGCACACCGCCTGTCGATTGGTCAGCAGCAACGGGTCGCTGCAGCACGCGCATTCATGGGTAAGCCATCGATTGTGATTGCCGACGAGCCAACTTCGGCTTTGGATGAAGCAAATCAAGCACAATTGCTAAAACTCTTTTTTGCCTTGGCAAATGAGCAGCAGACAGCCTTGCTGATGGTTAGTCACGATCCACGCCTGTCCCCGTATTTTGATCGGCAATTGCAGCTTGCCGAGATGGGTCAATCATGATTTGGCTGCGCCTCGCTATACAAAGCGCCCTTGCTCGTAAAGGGGCTTTATTGATCATGGTTTTGTCTACCGCTATCTCGGTAGCGATTTTGCTCGGCGTATTAAAGATTCGAGACGATGCTAAAACGAGTTTTTCTAATGCCATTAGCGGTGTCGATTTAGTGCTTGGATCAAAAGGAAGTCCCGCCGAGTTGATTTTGTATAGCGTCTTTCATCTTGGTAAACCCACCAATACAATTCCGGCTCGCCTTGAGAAGGATGTTGCTGCTATTACTGCGGTGGATTGGATTGTGCCGATTCAGCTAGGAGATAGTTACCGTAACTATCCGGTGGTGGGAACTAGCCCTTTATTTTTTGAGAAGGTGAAGGCCCAGGGGCGTCCCTTGCTAATCCAAACGGGTAAAGCACTAACTAGTCCAGAGTCATTTGATGTGGTGCTGGGATCCCGGGTAGCAAAGCGCCTAGGGCTGACGCTTTCTAATCAAATTGCTATTGCCCATGGGTCGGGCAGTGGGCCTAAAAAAGACCATAGCGATTCGCCATTTAAAGTCGTTGGTATTTTGGCGCCAACTGGCACGCCGATTGATCAGGCTTTATACATATCGACCCAAGCGTTCGATTCCTTGCATGATGTTCAAGATGGCAGTCAATTGCAGTTTGCTAAGCTCGATCCCAATTCGCGAGTAAATGCTTTTTTTATTGGATTAAAGAGTCGCGGTAGTATTTTTTCTGTGCGCCGCCAAATTGATGATTTAAAAAATGCCAATCTGATGGCGGTTATGCCGGGGGTTGCCCTCGATGACTTATGGTCCACTATGGAGGTAGCAGAAAATGCCCTTATTCTGATTGCCTATGGGGTTTTGCTCACGACCATTCTGGGCATTACAGCAACCTTGTTAATTGCTCTTGATAACCGGCGTCGAGAGTTAGCTATTCTGCGCGCCATTGGCGCTAAGCCCCCGCAGATTCTCTTTTTTATTCTGATGGAGGCTTTCTTGGTTTGTGTGGTTGGTATTCTGGCGGGATGGGTTCTTTTGCAAGCCTTAATTGCCATCTATGCAGATCAGTTACGTACCGAGTGGGGCGTGGTATCGTCAATTGGACTTCCCAATGCAGCTGACCTGACATCGCTGCTGATTGTTTTATGCACCGTTTTATTGTTTGCAACTATTCCAGCAGCAAAGGCCTACAAAATGGCATTGCATGATGGATTAAACCCACCATCGCCATGAGACGACTCTTTTTACGCCGCTGCCTTTTATTAACTGCAGGGTTTTCTGCTGGCCTGATGCATCCATTGCTCGCTCTAGCGAATGCCTATAAAGAAATCGATTGGGAAGAATTAATTCCGGACGGTTGGCGAAAGAAGGTGATTTTGGAGCTGGCGCGGATGCGGCGCTTTGCGAATGCAGAGGACGGCGATCCAAAGGCAGAGCAGGCCTACGCCAAGTTAAAGAAAACCTGGGATGCCGCTCCCATCGTCAAAAGCATGATTGGTAAAAAAGTACGCATTCCGGGTTACGTTGTGCCGCTTGATGCAGAGCGGATGCAAAGTAGTGACTTTTTGATCGTGCCGTACTTTGGTGCTTGTGTGCATTCACCACCACCTCCAGCCAATCAAATTATTTTGGTTGTTCCTCCCAAAGGTACCCGAACCCGTACGATGGATGCCATTTGGGTAGAGGGAACCCTTGGCGAAGAGCGTACCTTCTCGGAAGCAGGTACAAGTGCTTATGTTATTAAGGCCGATAAAGTAACGCCATACCGTTAGCATGGCTCGATGCTGTAAGAAGCTTACGGTATTTGATAGCCAAAGCTTTGCAATATGGCCTGCGTTTTCTGCGATTGCATAAATTGATAGAGGGCAACGGCTTCCTGAGGTGCATTTTTCATCAGAACCATGCGTTGCCGAATTGGCTCATAGAGCATGGGATTTAAAACTAGATGCTGTGTTTCTTTCGCAATCCCCGGTGCAAGTGCCAAGGATAGGGCGGTAAAACCAATATCCGCTGCTCCCGAGGCAACATACATGGTTGCCACACTGATGTTATCGCCATAGACGAGTTTGTCTTTAGCCAGGTCCCAGAGACCTTCGGCCTTCAGGTAATCGACTGCAGCTTTTCCATACGGCGCTAATTCTGGCTTTGCAATGGCAATCTTCTTTGCTTGTTTTATTGCTTTCGTGAGTTCTGCTTTGCTGCTGCCGAGCGTGATGCCAGATGATTTTTTGCTGAGCAAGGCAATTTTACCGATGGCATAGACTTTGCCTTCATCCGCCGTCATCTTGCGTTTAAAGAGTTCCAGCGGGTAGCTTTCGTCAGCCGAGATAAAGAGCGAAAAAGGTGCGCCATTCAAAATCTGGGCTGAGATATTGCCGGATGACCCATATACCACCCGAAAATCTGCCTTGTGATCCGCTTTGAATCCTTTCTCAATGGCAAGGAAAGCATCCTTCATATTGGCTGCAACGGCTATCGTGGTGACTTGGGCGTTGGCTGCACTAAAAAACAAGGCGCACGAAAGAGCTAGGATGGATTTGATGAGTGCCATGCCGTCATCATAATCGAATCCCAACTGCAAAATAATGACCCTAAACTGTCACAATTCCTTGAAATCACTACGAAATCGTCATACGATAATTTGATAGTAGTTCACTCAATCGCATGAATCTGGAGGGAATCCAAATGAGCAACACAAAGACTATTAAAAAATTAACTAAACAGCTCGATAAGCTCGAGGCAAGTAAGGCAAGCATAAGCA
>CALRRC020000191.1:0-3174 GCA_943370515.1 Erythrobacter sanguineus
GCAAGGCGTGCGCGAGCCACCTTTACGCCGCATGGTGTTGAGTACGGATTCTAGGAAGAGCAATGGCACATTACTATTTACCCACCCCAGTAAGCGAAGCCGATATCCGTCGCTTAAAAATCAACGACACCGTAACACTGCAAAATACCCTGTTTGGCATTCGGGACGCTACTCAGATTCACATGTTTGATCACGGCCGCAAGACTAAGTTTGACTTGACTGGCCACGCCGTCATTCATACTGCGCCCAATGTTCGTAAGGTGCCAATCAGCCCTAAATTTCCAGCGGGGTATGAACCCATTTGCATCGGCACAACCACATCCGATCGCATGGAGCGCTTCACCCAGCCACTGATGGCTCAAAATGGTGTTCGTATGATTGTGGGTAAAGGGGGTATGCGCGAAGGCTCTTCCAAGGCATTTGCCGAGATCGGCGGCGTGTACCTAGCAATTATTGGCGGTACCGCTGCCTTAGAAACTACTTGGATTGAGCAAATTGAAGACGTTGATATGGATGACCTTAATCCAGAGTCCCTCTGGCGCTTTAAGATTCATGATTTTGGCCCGCTGCTGGTGGCGATGGATAGCCACGGTGGCAGTATCTATCAGGAAGTAAAAAGCGATGTTGCGCGAAACAAGATTGATGTACTTAAAAGCTTAGGAATCGAATCATGAATGCGCCCCTGAATATGAAGACCTTAGAAACCGATATCTTAATTTTGGGTTCCGGCGGGGCAGGTCTTTTTGCGGCCCTCCACGCCCATCAAACTAATCCTAATTTGCATATTACGATTGCAGTAAAAGGCCTTTTAGGTAAATGCGGCTGTACCCGCATGGTGCAAGGTGGATATAACGTAGCTTTGGCTGAAGGTGATTCGGTGGAGCGTCATTTTATGGACACCATCGAAGGCGGTAAGTGGTTATGTGATCAAGATTTGGCATGGACTCTGGCGAGTATTTCAGTAGAGCGAATTCGAGAGCTCGAGAATGAACTAGGATGCTTTTTTGATCGCAACCCCGATGGCACGATTCATCAAAAAGCCTTTGCAGGCCAAACCTTCGATCGCACTGTACATAAAGGCGACTTAACGGGCATCGAAATTATTAACCGTTTGGCCGAGCAGGTATGGGCACGCGGCATCCATCGACTGGAGGAATTCCGTGCCGTGGAGTTAATCCACAGTGAAGACGGGAAGTCGCTAGCAGGTGTTCTTATGCTGGATATGCAAACGGGGCAATTTACTTTGGTTCGTGCCAAAGCAGTTTTACTGGCTACCGGCGGTGGACCCACCATGTACAAATACCATACCCCATCGGGCGATAAGAGTTGCGATGGCTTAGCGATGGCACTCCGAGCAGGTTTGGTATTGCGCGATATGGAGATGGTGCAGTTTCATCCTACTGGACTTTTGGCAGGACCTGACACCCGCATGACCGGCACTGTTCTTGAGGAAGGTTTGCGTGGGGCGGGTGGATATTTACTGAACGGCAATAAAGAGCGCTTTATGGGAAATTACGATTCTCGTAATGAGCGCGCAACCCGCGACATTGTCTCGCGCTCGATTAATTCGGAGATTCGGGCAGGGCGAGCAACACCCAATGGTGGCGTCTATATTCAGATGAGTCACCTCGGGCCAGATAATGTACGCAAATTATTTAAAGGGATGGTTGAGCGCTGCGCTGATAGCGGCTTTAATTTAGCCGAAGATATGGTCGAAGTTGTTCCAACCGCCCATTACATGATGGGAGGCTTAGTATTTAAGCCAGATTGCAGCACCGATTTACCAGGCTTGTTTGCCGCCGGTGAGGACACGGGTGGAGTGCATGGCGCCAACCGCTTGGGCGGTAATGGCGTTGCCAATTCCACTGTATTTGGCGGTATTGCAGGCGATGTCATGGCCAAGTGGGTTGTCAATCAACCCTTGGCCAAGTGCAATATGGCAGAAGTAGCTGCAAGCATCAAAGCGCATGAAGCACCGCTGGAACTTGCGCCGGGTGATATTGAGCAGATACGCGATGCGCTAGCTGACGTGATGTGGAATGACGTTGGAATTTCGCGCAGCAAAGAAAGTTTGTACCGGGCTCGTACAAAACTAGACGAGTTGGATCGCTCACTGAATCAGATGGGCGTAGGTGATTTACAGCGTGCATACAACCTGACATGGCAAGACTGGATGAATTTACGCAATCTCATTTTGGTAAGCAAATCGGTTACGGAGGCTGCAATTGCCCGGGAAAATTCACGTGGCGCCCATTACCGTGAAGACTTTCCTGAACCTGGTGATCTCGATACCTCTTACTTTACTGCCGTGAAGTTATTGAATGAGCAGTTACTGATTGAAAATAGACCAGTATTGTTTAATCGCGTAAAGCCCGGTGAAACTATTCTGGTTGAGGAATTAATTTAATTTCCACTGAAGAAGCAGAAGGTAAATTATTTTAGAAATTCTGCAGCCCATACCTGTAACGCTTGCGGTACTCATTATCTTTTGCGCCTATTTTATATTCGGCGTATCTGGCTTCGGCTCATCCATTGTTGCCGTTCCTTTATTGGTTCAACTCTTTCCATTGACTACCGTAGTGCCCATGATGGTTTTAATGGATATTTGCGCCTCCCTCTATTTGGGCAGAAAATCCTCTAACGAGGCGGATAAAAAAGAGTTGCTTTGGCTTTTCCCGTTTACCTTAGTCGGTATGGTGATTGGTATCACCTTATTGATCAATGCGCCAAGCGAACCTTTGCTGGTTATTCTTGGAATATTTGCCGGGGCAAATGGCTTAAGGGTGCTCACGAAGAAAAAAGTAGATCTGCGCACCCCCATTTCGAAGTGGTGGGCAATGCCGTTTGGATTTTTTGGCGGCATCTTTACCGCATTATTCGCTACCGGGGGTGCAATTTATGCATCCTATCTTGAAATGCGCATGAGGGATCCGCGCATGCTCAGGGCAACCATGGCTTTTGCAATTTTAATTTTGACGGGGATGCGATTTGTATTCATGCTTGTGTCTGAATTACTTTTGCATGTAGACGTGATAGTGCTAGCTTTATGTATGCTATTGCCAATGATTGTTGGTTTGTGGGCCGGCTCTAAAGTGCATAGCAAAATGAGTAGCTCAGGCATTCTCAAAATCTATGGAAGTATTTTGCTTTTCTCAGGGGCGATGCTATTACTAA
>CALRRC020000192.1:0-3166 GCA_943370515.1 Erythrobacter sanguineus
TTCATACTTCTATATGCTCAGTTTAGAGTTTTGAAAATAAGTTACTTTGCTGCAGTCTAGCAAACATTGCCTGGGCTGCGTTTAGTAAAGTTTGGGCTCTAGTATAAGACGCGGTTGCTGCTACCATGTCTGTATCCAATAGTGCCGACTGAGATGCCGCAAATTGGACCCCAAAGGCCGACATGGCCGTTTGGGCATTATCCACCTGCGCAGCCACACCACCACTCCGTTGCACCGCCATGGTGAGCTGGTCAAATGAGGTGTTCAAACCCGTAGATACCTGCTGAGCGGTTTGAGTCGTTAGGCCTGTATTTTGGCCTTTTTCTTCCAAATAAGTCACAAATTTTTGAATATTGAGGTACATCTGGCTGTTTTGTGGTTGCTTTACATTGCCCCCCAATCCAAATGCATCATTAAATTTGACTCCCGATTCCACCATCACATTGGGCTCAATTTGAACCTGATTTACGGTATCACCGAAAATCGGGTTACCGGTACCGTCTTTGGCGGTCATTTGCTGCCCCATAGCAATCAGGATCTGCTCCGCCTGGACTTTTAAAGCCTTGAAATTGCTTGGATTTAGGGCGCCACTTTGCGACTGAACGAAGAGTTGCTTGATGCTGTTCATTTCATTGACTAGACTATCCATCTGCGTCTGAGCATTGGCATGGGAACTGGCGACAAAATTTTGATTGGCCTTGAACATATCCAGACGGGAAATATCAAAATCCAAACGGACGCCCCGTGATACCGCATACGCATTGTCAGAAGCCTGCGCGTATTGTTTTCCAGTCGTTATCTTCTTATTCCAAGACATGGCCTCGGATAAGGCGTTATCCATGCCCTGAATGCCAGAATCCACTACTTGATTTGAACTAAATCGAACGGTCATTACTATCTCCTCAGTTCATGATCGATAAAAGGGTTGAAAACATTTGATTACCAGCCTGAAGCACCTTAGTAGATGCCGTGTAGAGCTGTTGGTATTTCAATAAATTGGCCGCCTCTTCATCCAAGTTCACCCCAGATACAGAATCCCGTTGAGCCTTTAAGTTTGCCAGCACAACGGTATCAGCCTTTTGACTGTTTTTCCAAATGGCAACTTGAACACCCACTTCATTCACCAGATTCGAGATTGAAGTTCCAAAAACGGCACTCATTTGCTGAGTGGCATTTGCCTTCTCGGAAGAAATTAGCGGAACATCATCGCCATTAACCTGCTTAAAATAGCTTGCAAAATTGGTAGGGGCTAAGGAGACAAAATTAGCAGCATTCAATCCATAATTCACCAAGGGATTAGACATACCGCTTACCTTGATCTTGCGGCCATTGAGTGTGTTAGCAATCGTCGCTTGTGAATCCTCAGCTTTTTCTAAGGTAATTGTCTTGCCACTCAGATTGGTTGCAATCGTGGCAGCAGTCTCGCTTGCCGAACCAGATACCAAAAAGGATATTCCCATTTGATCAAAGTTGATGGTTTGACTAGCAACTAAGCCAGAAATCGTAACCGTTTGACTTCCGCCGTTGCTGCTACTTAAGGTCAGTTGGCCACTATTATTGGTAAACGTGTAGGTTCCCGATTGCACATTATTTTGCACAGCCATATTGGAAATGGTTTGCGTAGCAAGGCCGCCAACAGGCAGGGTGGCTGCATTTTTGATTATGCTGCTTGAGCTAATTGCACTTAAGGCAGGACTAAAATTCTCTAGCTGCAGGGTGATGCCCAATTGATTAAAGTCAACTGTCTGCAGGCCGCCTGAAACACTAACAGCGAGCATAACTTTTTGACTCTTACCAAAAGCATCCGATATCTTGAGTTGATTTGTTTCCTCTTGAGTCAGGGTGTAATCACCTGCTAAGGTACTTGAACTTGCTGTTATTGAACTAATGCTTGTATAGGTGCCAACTCGATTTCCAACCTTTACAGCGCTATCGGAAGCGATGGCATTACCTAAGCTGCTATACAAATCCAATAAATCATTTTCATTGGCAATCGTCGGTAACTGCCCTGTCAAGTCATTTGAGGCTAAGCTGGAATACGTTTTATCGGCAACCTTGAATCCGAATATGGCCAAGTTGGTAGCTGTACCTGATGATGTTTGTGCAGCGCTATTGGCAACCTTCACGAGGCCCATGGCAATCGTATCTAGGCGTTTTTGCACCGTAGGTACAAAGTTGTTGCTGAGCTCCAGTAAAGCGCCGGCCTGTCCACCATCCAAACTTTGCACGGTAGTCAACACACCACTATTAGGTCCATTCTGTAAATTGAATGTTAAGGCAACGTGTTTTTGATCTGCATTGATCGAGACCTTATTGGCAATCGCCCGTTCTACGAGGGGCATGCCGGACACCAGCTGGGTGGCAGTACCATCCGCATTAATTAAACTTTGTCCACCAACTAACTTTTGCAATTGACTTAACAATCGGTCACGCTCATCAAGCAAATCTGCCGATGGCGCACTGACTCCTGGACTATTTCCGTTGACGATTTTTTGATTAACACCCGCCAATGCTGGCAAGATGGTATTTACTTGAGAGATGGTGTCGGTCAATGCACTGCGCGCATCGCTTTGAATCTGATTTACCAACGTACTCATACCAATCATGCGCTGCTCTACTTCTTTTGCAGTGCCAGTAATTGCCCCAGCCATTGCCTTATTTGTTGGGTCTGCAGCATACGCACCCATTGCATTAAAGAATCTACTAATGGCCGTATTTAAGCCAGTTGATTTATCGGCAACGAGACTATCAATCGAGTTCGTGTACTGAACTAAGGTATCGGAGTAACTTGATTTTGACTGCTGTGTTAAAAGCTGCGAGCCAATTAAAGAAGAATAGTGGCGTGTGAAACCCTCTACGGCAAAACTCGAACCATTGAGCATCAAGGAATTGGGTGCCAATGAATCCATAATGACATTGGCGTTTCGACGTGAATACCCCTCAACGGTAGTGCCGGCGACGTTTTGCGAAGTTGTCAATATCCCGGCTTGAGCAATATTCAAGCCAGCCATTGCTGAATCGGTTATGGAATAGATTCCCATGTAGAGCCTTTACTTATTGAGGTGCGCCAAGGAAGCCATTTGGCCTCTGCAAGGACTTGAGTGTTTCAGCCGAAACCACAGTATCTTTTGGTGCATTCAGTTCTTTAACGGCTATTTCACCGTTT
>CALRRC020000193.1:0-3150 GCA_943370515.1 Erythrobacter sanguineus
TGAACATAGCCGTCAATGACCGCGCCACCAAAGGAACTGCTGCTGCCGGATGTGCTTGCTGATGAGCCACCCCCGGTAACGGCTGCAATTACACCGCCGCCACCGCCACCACCGCCGCCACCGCCGGCAGCGGCAGCTAAGGCTAAACCCAAAATACCTAAACCAATATCGGCCATCGAAATATTTGGACTGTCACCGAATAAACTAGGCTGGACGTCGGCCACTTGCACAGTCACATTGGGGCTACCAACTTCACCTTTACCTGCGCCACCGGCAACGGAGATGGATTCACCCGCAAACAAATTGGCCATGCTTTGCTTGGCATCACCCAAGTTTTGGGCAAAATCAATACTGCCGCCTGGCTTAGCGTTCGCATTGGCTAGATCAACTTGACGCGACTCTTGATTGAGCATGGCTGCAATACTGCTTGCGCCCGCTGTGTTTGGAGATGGGAATTCAATTGCGCCTTGTCCTTGCGCTGTTTTCGCAACCGTCTCATTAACCCATTGATTTTCTGCTTGCAGCACATCCACAATGGCCGCTCTGTTTGGCGCTTCAGAAAAGAAAATGCCACCTAGGCCTTTTGATGTTTTGGCTAAACTTTGCTCTAACCACGTTTGCTCATCTTGCAAGATACTGGCGATTTCGGCGGCAGTAGTTGGTGGAGCAGGAAATGCAATTTCAGTAGGGCTATTGGCCGGCGCGTTCGCAGCAGCAGAGCTGCCATCGCCTTGTGTGCCCTCAGCCTCATTGGTTTTCTTGGCACTTTCGCCAGCAGTGCCCTCATTGACCTGTGGCTTTGTTGACAGTACTTCAGCTATTTCTGCTGCGTCACCACTGACCACTACCCGCGAACTATTTCCCGCTGGCGCTTCTTTTGGGGCCTGCTCTGCATTGGGGTTTGGGTTTGCATCTTTGGATTGCGTGTCTGCGGTTTTTTTGCTGCCGGGTTTTTTTGCAGCCTTCGCTTCATCGTTTGATTGAGTTGGTGTTACTGCATAACCGTCTTCAGCCAACAGCACGCCAACTAAACCGGCAACCAAAACAGCGCCATTGGCTTGCGAGGCGCGTTTATTCGCCTTGGCTTTTGCCAATGACTCCTTGGTTTCCGCGACTGGTTTAGCGATCTTCTTTTTCAAGCAAATAACCTAAAGAAATTGAACTGAATTTTTGGGAGTGCAATGCGTTGCTTGTTTTGCATTTTTTGCTCCCTTAAATTCCCCATAAGTATTAATCGAAATAATACTACGTAATTACCGAAAAAGACAGAAATTGTCTGCAATTTTTCTTATTTATAGGGAATTTTCATAAGTCATTGTTTTATATGACTAATTTATTCCTAAGCGCCGATCGATTATGCTCAATTAACTTAAAATAAGTGATCACTAACTTTTCAGGTATTTGCGGCAAATACTTAGGCCAAAAATGCACCAGGAATGGGCAATTACACTACCCTACCCCCTCAAACAATTGCCTGAAAAAGTGGTAATTGAGGGGTAATTTCTGGGTAAATCCAGTCCATCTTATTGTCACAAAAGGGGGGAATTGGAACGCAAAAGAACTTGAAAAAGTGGGGATTTTCAGCAGAAGGCCGGGCCGATATTGGCTGCAAAATGGTAATTGAGTCATTCAATGAAATAAATATTTAACGTATTTTAGGCACTTTTAAATACCATAAGTTAAATATAAATGATTTATAGTTACTATTCACTACTTTTACAAACTGCTATCACCCCCCCCCGATAGATCGATTGCAAGTGGCCTATATGCCCAAACGTGATGTAAGGCCAGTCAATTCAGCAATCGAATACGGGGTGGTTTGTGCGATTAGGTCGCCAGGAGTAGATAAGGAGCAGACCAGAAACCAAGAAACGATCCATCGGAGCAACAGGGGTGCTCAGGGCAGGCTTTTTTAAAAGGTAAGGCGGGGGATATGGTGTTACGAGGCTAATTAGAACCTTTAGGCGGGTTTTTTAGCCTTTAAAAGCGTGGTTTGCCAATCGGTTTGCTCTAAAAGGCGGGCCAATTCAATGCCGTTTTTGACATCCATTTTTTCGTAGACGTGCGCCCGATGCAGCTCGACTGTACGCACACTATTGCCCATTTTTTCAGCAATATCCTTATTGGAGGCCCCCAAATAGACATCGGACATCACAATAAGCTCCTTGTCTGTCAAGGAATTAAGGCGTTCATTGATATTGGCACGTAAAAACTGATTTTCTGAGCGTTCGCGCGATAGCTTGATGGCCGACTCGACCAAATGGATCAGATTATTACTATCGAAGGGTTTTTGCACAAAATCAAAGGCTCCGCGCTTCATGACTTGGACCGCCATGGGTAATTCGCCATGGCCAGTCATAAAAATCACGGGCATAACGCCATGGGGATCATGATTGGCCAGCCAGTAAAAGACATCCATGCCCGATAAACCAGACATGCGCACATCCAGCAAAACACAGCCTATTTGGTCTTCTAGGGGATCTAATTCAGCGGCTGCCATAAACTCTTCGCCCGAGAGATATTGAATGCTATCTATACGCTTACTCTCGAGCAAAAACGCTATGCCATCGCCTAATGCGCGATCATCATCAACAATCAATACTTTGGGCTTTTTGACTACCTTTGATGTTTCTTTCATGCTCAGCTCCTCATGTGCTGCGCCGCGCACAGCCTATGGTGAGATGCATAACCACTAGACGCTTGCTGGCTCAATTCTAAAACTGATTGTAAACTGCGCGCCGCCTTGTGGGTTGTTTTGCCAAACCAGGCTACCGTGATAGCGCTCTAAGAGTGAGCGGCATAAACTTAAGCCTACCCCCATGCTATCGGTTTTAGTTGAGAAAAAAGGTGTGAAGAGTTTTTGACCAACCTCCTCAGAAATACCTGGGCCAGTGTCGGTAAAAGTAATATGACCCAGCGCATTCGGGCGATCAAAACCAATGGCAATCGTCAACTGGCGCCGACTCTCGGGGCTGGATAGCATCGCCTCATAGGCATTGCGCGCCAAATTTAAAATCACTTGCTCTAGCATCAAGCGATCGACACGTACTGAAAACCCGATCTGCTTATCAATCACGAGTTGCGCGTGATAACGGGCTGCTTGCATTTGTAAAATAGTACGCAACGATTCGATTAATGCCGCCGGATCCA
>CALRRC020000194.1:0-3148 GCA_943370515.1 Erythrobacter sanguineus
AAGCATGACACCACGAAGGAAGCAGCATGAAAATTAAATCGGTTGGCATCATTGGCGCTGGAACCATGGGTAATGGCATCGCCCAAGTCTGTGCCGTCGCAGGATTAGACGTGGTCATGATTGATGTGAATGAGGCCGCCATTGAGCGCGGTATGGCAAACATTCAGCGTAGCCTTGATCGCTTGATTAAAAAAGAAGCGTTAACAGCGGCGCAGAAAGATCTCGCTTTAAAACACATTAAAGTCAGCACGGCGTATGCCGATTTAAAAGGCCTATCACTGGTGATCGAAGCGGCGACTGAAAATCAAGCCGTCAAAGAAACGATATTGAAGCAGATCGATGAAACGGTCGGCAAAGAAACGATTATTGCAACCAATACCTCCTCGCTCTCGATTACGAAGTTAGCTGCCCTCAACTCTGTCCCAGAGCGCTTTATTGGCATGCACTTTTTTAATCCGCCACCGCTCATGGCCCTAGTCGAAGTCATACGTGGCTTGCAGACCAGTGATCAAACCCACGATGCGATTATTGCGCTGGCCAAGGCGATTGGTAAAGAGCCCATCAGCGTTAAAAACAGTCCTGGCTTTGTCGTCAATCGCATCTTGCTGCCGATGATTAATGAAGCCTTCTTTGTTTTAGCTGAAGGGCTTGCAAGTGCAGAAGACATCGATGCCGGCATGAAACTCGGCTGCAATCAACCGATTGGGCCTCTGGCACTCGCTGATTTAATTGGCCTCGATACCTGCTTAGCGGTAATGGAGGTGTATTTCAGTAATTTCAATGATTCTAAGTATCGCCCCTGCCCTTTGCTACGCGAAATGGTGGCAGCCGGCTACTTGGGTCGCAAAACAGGCCGCGGTGTATATCACTACGACACCTAAATAATGACTGCGATTACATCACTACCGCCGATTGTTCGTATTTTGGGATACGGCGGTTTAATTCCATTCATTGTTTGCGCCATCCTGGTCCAAGTGGCGCCCACGCCCTTTGATTATGTCAGCGCTGAATCCCTTGCTGCTTACGGCGCTGTCATCTGTTCTTTTTTGGGCGCCATCCATTGGGGCGCTAACTTTCGGCACCTTGGTAATGTTGCCGATAGCGCGCATTTAGCGAGCGCTGGCGATATTGGCGGATCGCGTTGGTTTGAGCGCAACGCCTGGATCTGGGGTGTTATTCCATCGCTGGTAGCTTGGCTAGCATTGCATGTTTATATTCCGGTGGGTTTACTGATGCTGGCCGCAATGCTTTTAGTTCAGCGCGGCATTGATCAAAATACATACCAGTATTACTTTAGTAGCAAAGCCGCACTCGATGAATTCATGGTGATGCGCACACGCTTAACCGTAATCGCTACAGTCTGCCTAGCATGGGCTGCTCTGGTGATGTTAGCGACCATGACGTGAGAGCACATCAGGTCAGGATCGAGTTCCAGTGAGCAACCTGTTTGAAACCAAACCGCCGCCGCCCTTGGCGGAAGCATTGCGCCCAAGCTCCATTGCCGAGGTAATCGGTCAATCGCATTTGCTAGCGCCTGGTAAACCCCTGCAATTAGCCTTTGCATCGGGTAAACCGCATTCAATGATTTTGTGGGGTCCTCCCGGCGTTGGCAAAACAACCTTAGCGCGTCTTTCTGCCAAGGCCTTTGATCGTGAATTTATTGCCATCTCAGCCGTCCTTGCAGGCGTTAAAGAAATTCGGGAAGCCATTGAGCAAGCCCAGCAAAACAATAATCAGTATGGCAAGCAAACCATCCTGTTTGTGGATGAAATTCATCGCTTTAATAAGAGTCAGCAAGATGCACTGTTACCGCACGTTGAATCCGGCCTGTTTACGTTTATCGGCGCTACTACGGAAAATCCCTCCTTTGAGGTCAATTCCGCTTTGCTGTCTCGTGCTCAAGTCTATGTTCTTAAATCCTTAAGCGCAGAAGAGCTTGGTGAACTAATTCAGCGCGCTAGAGCCTATGCCATGCCGAATGTGGAATTTGATTCCGCGGCGATCGATGCCATTATCGCTAATGCAGACGGCGATGCGCGTCGCTTACTCAATGTGCTGGAACAAATCCGCAATGCCATTTCGATTCCTGGGTCTACTACTAAGGTCGTGGATCAAGCCTTTGTTGAAAATGCATTAACTACTAATGGTCGTCGGTTTGATAAAAGCGGAGACCAGTTTTATGACCAGATATCGGCGCTCCATAAATCGGTGCGCGGCTCTAATCCAGATGCTGCTCTGTATTGGCTTTGCCGCATGCTCGACGGCGGCGCAGATCCGCGCTACCTTGCCCGCCGAATCATTCGTATGGCATGGGAAGACATTGGTTTAGCCGACCCGAGGGCAATCCAACTGGCAAACGACGCGGCAGAAACCTATGAAAGACTGGGATCACCCGAAGGCGAGCTAGCGCTTGGTCAAGCAGTAGTCTATTTAGCCGTTGCAGCCAAAAGCAATGCCAGCTATGTCGCCTATAACAAGGCGCGTGCTTTTGCGGCTGCCGATCAAAGCCGGGGCGTCCCTAATCACTTGCGCAATGCGCCAACAAAATTAATGCAAGAACTCGGACATGGGACTGCGTATCGGTATGCACACGATGAGCCTTATGGCTATGCTGCAGGCGAAAGCTACTTACCCGAAGGCATGGCTGAGCCGCATTGGTACCAGCCCGTAGAACGTGGTCTTGAAACGCAGATTGTAGAGCGCATGGCTTTTTTACGCTCACTCGATGAAGCGGAAAAAAAATGAAGGCGCGTTTCTACTTCGACATTATTTCTCCGTTTGCCTACTTTTATGTGAAATTACGCCATCAACTTGAGGCGCGTTTGCAAATTGAACCGGTACCTGTATTGCTCGGCGGCCTATTACGCGCGGCACGCAATCAAGGTCCTGGTGAAATCCCCACAAAGCGCCTTTACACCTATCAAACGTGCGTATGGCAAGCAGCGAAGTTAGGCCTCCCCTTTCGGTTTCCAGAGCACCACCCCTTTATTACCGTTGCTGCACAGCGCCTGTTGGTTCAAGAACAAGCCGACTGGCCTATGGTCGAGCGAGCGTTTGAGTTTGTTTGGGTAATGGGCAAAGACCCCAATCTGCACTGGTCTGATTTTTGCACACACCTCCATTTAGATCCCAATACCCCTCGTCCGGA
>CALRRC020000195.1:0-3136 GCA_943370515.1 Erythrobacter sanguineus
ATCGGTAAGATGTCTTCTTTGTTGAAAATAGGAATGATGTAATTAAAAAAATCAGCCATTTGATTTCAACCCCTCACTTTTTTAGACTCAGCAGCAAACAACGCAAATGCAGTTTTATTGATTTCTGGCAAGGCACCCTCTTCTATCAACAAATCAATTGCTGATGCAAAAGTCGTATCACAACTATTGCCTTCAACAAGTAGCAGTTTTCGTGACCAGCTATCGCCGCATTTATATAAATCAAGTTCCTGCTCAAAGTCGCGGAACAAATTATGAAAATTACGTTTTTGGAACACAATAGGACTTGAGTAAGCCAATGTGTAACCCGATTTCCACAGACAAGCAAGGCTCATGTAGCCGCGCAAAATATCCGTTACCCGATCTGTTTTGCCGATAGGCAAAAACATCAATGGAAACGTTTCTGGCAACCACAGTGTTGCTTGGGAATTAAACGGGCAGTATGTTTTCTCCTCTAATCTGAACACACGGTTGCGTGAGAAAAAAACAGGCTCAGTGTGCGTCATACGGTAGATAGCATCTACGTCAGGATCTTCATCCGCCAAATATTGCATCACACCCCACGGCATACCTTTAGATTCGCCTCGAGTAACATGCTCGACAGAATTTAAAATGTGCTGCAACGGGAAGCCTCTAGGCCAACAAGTAGTCGCACCAAACTCTGAATAGATATTCGCCCACCCTTTTGAGGACGCCACCGTATCCCCCACTTCACGCTGACCAATAATATCTGCTTCAACTTGATCCAAAGCACCAGGGTAAGGGATGTTGTCATCATCACTCTCAAAAATTGCTTGCGCGCCGTTTCTGAAGGCATAGAGATAGCCAATCATCTTTCGCAAGTACGTGTTTTCCGGTAAAAATTGGGCAAATTCAGGAAATTGACTTATCTGATCTTCCATTGATAAATAAACAACCTCCCCACATGACCACTCTTTGGGTGATTTTCGATCACCCACCACAATCGTAGTCCAACCCCCCCACTTTGCGAACTCACGAACCGCATCTGTAGGTGGATTGATAGAGGTAATTACAATAAATTTTTTATTAGCCATAAAATAAATTTCCGTGTTATTTAGATTGAATTGGTTTTTGTGGAGTACGCAATAAACAGGGCTGGCACGATAAAGAAAACTGAGTAGCCGATCACCGTTCCCCAAATTGCACCTGATGCATCTTGCCAATAGGCGACTAAAACAAACTTAAGCAATATAGACATGATCGATGCAACAATAAAGATCAAGGCCTGGCGACGCAAGTACTCTCCATTGTTGAGAAATACAGAAAGTGAACCGCCTATACTCATTAGGACCGAAAATGCTGCGAAGCCAACCAACAAGCTTTCGTTTGGCACCATTGATCTACCAGCCCAGATTGCAATTATATCTACACCAAATACTAAAATAACAAAACCTGCAAAGATACCAAATAGCAATGAGACAGTCAGAATATTTGTGAGGGCACGTCTTGCCCATACATGCTCACCTCGCGCCATTGCCTCACCAAAAGCCGGCCACATTGGCGTAATAAACAACTGTGCCAACCCTAAAATTATCGTTAATTTTTGCATTACCGCAAAGGATGACACTGCGGATGCACCGAGAAGCTGTGCAATAATGAGATTGTCGGAAGCATTGCCGATAACTGCCATAAATTGCATCAATAGAAACAACATGCTGACGTGAGTAAGCCGCTTTGCCGTTGCGCTATGGATATCTGCTAAACGGGGACATAGATCTCGACGTAGGCGAAAAAAATAATCCATATAGTTAATCGCAGTAACAACCACTGGAATACCTGCCACAGCCATTACCAAGTAGGGTACGCCTCCATCCAAGTGCACGACTAACGCCAAACCAATTAGCGCCAATAGTTGTCCCACAAACGTCCATAAGTTTGAGCGCCAACTCTCTTGTAAGCCAATTTGAACTCGCTGTACAACCGACAAAGGTAGCGATATTAAAAAAATAGTAATGTAAACAGCGATAGCCGGTCCTGCTTCACGAATTGATGTTGACTCATTTACGTTTGCGACTTTACCCCAATCAATAAAAAAATAGACTGAGAAAAAAACAAAACCTAGAGTTAAGGCGGCTAGCATCATTAAGGCAAAGCCATTAGATATAGCCCCCCGCATGGCTTTAGTA
Organism: Erythrobacter sanguineus; assembly: GCA_943370515.1. GTDB lineage: Bacteria > Pseudomonadota > Gammaproteobacteria > Burkholderiales > Burkholderiaceae > Polynucleobacter. Next base: position 2,166 of record CALRRC020000195.1, read on the forward strand.
TCATTCTTACCTGCAGATGCACTAACTAAATTCACCAAGCTATTACTCATGCCAAAATCGGCGAAACTCAGCAGTGTAATGATAGATGTGATGGTCATCCACAAGCCAAAGCGCTCTACACCAAGATAACCTACGCCCCAGTGAACCGATGCAAGGACTATAAGAAGTGAACCTACTTTTGACACACCGGCTGTCAATGCCCCCCAACTCAAAAGACGAATACGCTCACTACTACGCCCCTCTGGGGTGGTAACGTCATGTGGAGCTAGTCGCAAATGTCCAATAAGGTTTTTTAGTCTTTTGGCGAGCCGTCCGCCCACACCTCGTAACAATACTATGATCATTAATTTTTATTCGTTGCTACTCAGTAGTCAAATTTACACTGTAACCATGCAGCTTGAGTAATGCGTGTATTTTAGCTTCAGCCAGATCAACAGCAGCCATTTCGGCTATCGTTTCGTCGAGTTTAATTGCTGGGACCCATCCGAATTTTTCTTTAGCCTTAGTTGGGTCGCCCAATAGAGTTTCGACTTCGGTTGGGCGGAAGTAGCGGGGATCGATCGTGATGATGGACTTATTGTTCCAGTTGGGTATACAGCTGAGATGGGAAGACAAAGGCGAAATTATCTAGCAACACCACTTCGTGACCAGCCTGCGACAGCGCAACGGCAGTATGACTACCAATATACCCAGCACCATCGGTCAACAAAATATTCACAAAGATACTTTTAGTTAATTAAATTGAAAGCTGATTGTTAAATGATCAACCGAAACTCAAGCCCGCTAATGCCTGATATCGCTCTAGAGCTTTTCCAGAGCCCTGATCCACATTAACGAGCATTCCTTGTTTTAACTTGCTTACGATATTCATTCTCTTTCTCGTACTTTAAGCGCTCTGGTATTCAGGGGTGGGTGTTGGATTATGGTTGGCAAAACAATCAGCATCGCCACCCATATGACTAACTGATTCT
>CALRRC020000196.1:0-3132 GCA_943370515.1 Erythrobacter sanguineus
GCCTTTGCGTGACTTGATGGTGATCGGAACTATTTGGGACTTGAAGCGACCCTCTTTAATCGCCACGGCAGCCCTGCGATGCGACTCAACCGCAAACGCATCTTGCTCTTCACGGGTCAGCTTCCATTTTTCAGCGAGGTTTTCTGCGGTAACGCCCATATGACCAACGCCAAATGGATCCGTTAAGACCGCAACCATGAGGTCAATCATTTTGGTATCGCCCATGCGTGCACCACTGCGCATCGCAGGTGATCCATACATACCGCGCGACATCACTTCAACACCGCCGCCAACGCCGTAATCGCAATCATTGAGCATGATGGCTTGTGATGTAGTGACGATCGCTTGCAAGCCAGAGCTGCACAGGCGATTTAAAGACATCGCTACCGACTCCATTGGTAAGCCCGCCTGAATCGAGGCAACGCGCGCAACGTAGGCATAGCGACTATCGGTTGGAATGGTATTCCCGACCGTAACGTAATTGATATCTTGGGGATTGACGCCAGACCGCGTCACTGCCTCTTTCATGACGATACCGCCAAGCTCGGATGGCTCCATGCTACTGAGGCTCCCATTAAAGGCGCCAATGGCAGAACGTACCGCACTTAATACAACGACTTCGCGACTCATAGTAATCCCCTTAAATTAAGCATTTCATCTGGACAGCTTTCGCTCTCCAACAGTATTTTTACCTGATTGCCTACAATTGAGCAATTAGGTCGTGCCCCTGCGTATCTACAATCGTTCCACGTACAAAATCCCCCACCCGATAGCGCTTGGATGGTTTACTCACCGGCAAAATCCGCACAATCCCATCAATTTCTGGGGCATCGCCCGCAGTGCGACCAATGCCACCCGCCTCGCTTACCTGATCAACCAAAATTGGCATGCGCTTTCCTACCCGATTTTTTAGCCGATCAATCGATATCTTTTCCGCTTTGGCCATGAAGCGGGCCTGACGCTCTTCCCGAATCGATTGATCCAATGCACCACCAAGTGCATTGGCCGTGGCACCCGCAACCGGGGAATAGGCAAAGCACCCTGCCCGATCAATTTGCGCGTGATCTAAAAAATCCAATAAATAGTTAAATTCCTCTTCGGTTTCCCCCGGAAATCCGGCGATGAAGGTACTGCGGATGACTAGCTCAGGACAGGTTTCACGCCATACCTGAATCCGATCTAAATTGCGTTCGCCACTGGCAGGACGCTTCATGCGTTTGAGTACATCGGGATGGGCATGCTGCAACGGAATATCAAGGTAAGGCAAGAGCCCATAGCCATGCTCTTTAAACTCAGCCATGATCGGCAATACGTCATCGACATGCGGATAGGGGTAGACGTAATGCAAACGTACCCAGGCTTGATGTTCGCGCGCAATTTGATTCAGAGCGGCAACTAAATCCAGCATCTTTGTTTTAATTGGCTTGCCATCCCAAAAACCAGTACGGTATTGCACATCCACGCCATAGGCGCTGGTATCTTGCGACACAACGAGCAGTTCTTTCACGCCGGATTCAAACAGGCGCTTTGCTTCCAGCAGAACTTCGCCAATCGGCCGAGACACTAAATCGCCACGCATACTGGGAATGATGCAAAAGGTACAGCGGTGGTTGCAGCCTTCCGATATCTTTAAATAGGCGTAATGTTTTGGTGTGAGCTTCACCCCGATGGGTGGCAATAAATCGGTAAACGGATCGTGTGGCTTGGGTAAATGCAGATGAATGGCTTGCATCACTTCGGCTGTGGCATGGGGCCCAGTCACCGCAAGCACTTTGGGGTGAATGCTTTTAATTAAATCAGAGCCATCGTCATTTTTACGCGCGCCAAGGCAGCCTGTGACAATCACTTTGCCGTTTTCAGACAGAGCCTCGCCAATCGCAGCGAGTGACTCTTCGACAGCAGAATCAATAAAGCCGCAGGTATTGACGACGACTAGATCAGCACCCGAATAGTCTTTGGCGGTCTCATACCCCTCCGCACTCAATTGCGTGAGGATGAGCTCTGAATCAACCAGCGCCTTAGGGCAGCCTAAGGAAACAAAACCAACCTTGCCTGCCACAACTAGTCGTTTTCTTTTTTAGGCGTGGGGGGCGTAAAAGGAAATCCCTTAAACAGACTTTGCGAACTTTGCATCTGCTCTTGCATCTTCATAAACAGATCTTTGCTCTGCTCCATGTAGTTACCCATGAGGCCCTGCATCATCGGATTCTGCATACTCATGGCTTGCGCCCAGGCATCTGTTCCGCCGGTAACGCCTTTGGATTGATCGCTTAATGTGCCGTGGATATCAACAAACGATTGCATGGTTTTTTCCAAGTAATTGCCCATCAGGCCTTGCATGGAGTTGCCATAAAAACGAATAATTTGCGAAAGCATTTGCGAAGAAAAGACCGGTGAGCCGCAGGCCTCCTCTTCCAAGATAATTTGCATCAAAATATTGCGCGTCAGATCGTCTTCGGTTTTGGCGTCCACCACCTTGAATGCCTCATTCGCCATCACCAAGCCTTTGATATCGACCAAGGTCACATACGTACTGGTTTGCGTATCGTAGAGACGGCGATTAGGATACTTCTTAATCAGCCGCTCTTCACCCGCTCGTTTTGTTCTGGTTGCCATATCCCCAATCCTCCGCACTACATGAATGCCATAACCGACAGTTTAGCTCTGGAATTATCCCGTATGGATGCCGCCGTTGAGGGAGAAATCGGCTCCGGTAGCAAATGCAGCGTCATCCGAGGCAATATAAGCACACATCGAGGCAATTTCATCGGGGGTTCCCAGGCGTTTTACCGGGATGGCAGCAACAATTTTTTCCAGTACATCGGGCCGAATTGCCTTGACCATATCGGTTGCAATATAACCAGGGGAGACGGTATTGATTGTGACTCCTTTTCCAGCCACCTCTTGCGCTAGGGCCATCGTAAAGCCATGTAAGCCAGCTTTTGCGGTGGAGTAGTTGGTCTGCCCAAACTGCCCTTTTTGACCATTAACGGAGGAAATGTTGATGACCCGACCCCAGTTGTTGTCGATCATGCCTTCAATCACCTGCTTGGTTACATTAAATAAGGAATTGAGGTTGGTATCGATAACCGCCTTCCAATCCTCTGGCGTCATTTTACGAAAGACACTGTC
>CALRRC020000197.1:0-3109 GCA_943370515.1 Erythrobacter sanguineus
TGCATCGAACGTCGATCAAATCTTAGTCGTGCTGGCAACCCAGCCCGCATTCTCACCCGACCTTCTTGGCCGTGCGGTCGTTGCTGCTGAAGCCCACGATATTGGGCTACACATCATTCTCAATAAATGCGATCTACAGGACAGCCTGCCGATGGCGCGCAAGCTCGTTGCGCCCTATGCACGCATGGGATACCCGGTAACCGAGGTCTCCGCTAAATTTGATCCTGTATCGATGGCATCCTTGCACACCGCCTTATGTGGAAAAGTATCGGCTTTGGTTGGTCAGTCCGGTATGGGCAAATCTACTTTACTAAATGCCTGGGTGCCTGATGCGGCAGCAGTCACACAAGAGTATTCGGTTCGACTCGATACCGGAAAACACACTACCACGGCATGCCGTTACTACGATTTACCAGAATGGGGACGCGATCAGCAAGGTCGATTGGGGGCGCTGATTGACTCACCTGGCTTTCAGGAGTTTGGCTTGGCCCACCTGTCGGTAAGTGAGCTACAACATGCTTTTCGTGAATTTAAAAGCGTATTAGGTCAATGCCGCTTTCATAACTGTGCGCACTTGACTGAACCTGACTGTGCGATTCGAGATGCAGTCGATAAAAACCAGATTACTGTTGAACGGCTCAATTTATTTCGTCAGTTGCGTTCCGATTCCAAGACTGCAGATGCGCAGCTCCAAGGAATTACCCAAGCCAAAGAGCGATGGTCAACATCGCCAACAAAACCAAGCAAAAAATAACCGTGCGCCACACGAGGCCAATGGCAGAGCGCATAGTACGCTCACTTGGCTCTAGCCCTACCTCATAGACTGCCGATTCGCCTGCCTCAGCCATACGCAAGGCTTCATCACTGTCTGGCTCGCTCAATGGCTCACCTAAGCGCACGCCCAGCGCACCGCTTCCGGCTGCGAGGATCACTCCGTTTAAGGAATCGCTCCACTTTTGCGTCAGATAGCGCCAAGCGTACACAGCGCCCTCAAAATTACCCACAATGGCAAATGTCATCGCCGTCATGCGTGCTGGAACCCAATCCAACACATAAAAGAAATGGCGTGCCGCCTGACTCAAATGAAAGTCACCCAACTGCGTCCAGCGCTGCGATGCGGTATCCGCAAAGCGATACAGCACTACTCCGGCAGGGCCAATTGGCACTAGGAACCAAAAGAGCACGCCAAGCACGTGGCGATGGGCGCCAATAATGGCCTTTTCCAATGCCAAGGAAATCACCTCAACCTCGCTCAATTGGCTAGCATCAAGCTCCGGTCCATACCACTGTGCCAAGGCCTCACGAGCGGCTGGCAAGTCATGGTTTTGAATCGCAATGTGTACGGCAGTAAACGAATGGCTAAATTGCCGAAAGCCAAAGAAGAGGTAAACGATGGCGACGTTCAGCAGGAATGCCAAAACAGGGTAGGTCAGCATGAATGCCACATGCAATACAAAAATGATTAAGGTGGGCAATATGAAGGCGATCAAGCAAGCCATGCGCGCCCCTACTGCAGATGCGCCCTGCTCTTTTTTTGCACCAAACTCCTTGGCAACCCAATCGAGCCAGCCGGAGCTCATCCGCCGAACCCAATGGCTGGCAGTGACTGGCCGATATTGTTCGGCAATGAGGGCGAGAAGGATGGAGAAAAAACTCATAATTTTAAGAAATGATATAGGTTTCTGAGCATGCCAGCTGTGGCGCCCCAAATAAAGCGGTCTTGATAGGGCATGGCATAGAAGCGGCGATGGTCTTCGCCGTTCATCCAAACCCGAACCTGATGGTTGGCCGGATCCATTAAAAAGGAAAGCGGGACATCAAAAACGTCAGCAACCTCAAATGCATCGACCGGATAGTGGGGTTGCGGATCAACCAAAGCAACCACCGGCGTGACGCGATAACCCGATACCGTCAGGTATTCCGGCAGAGTGCCAATAATCTCCACGCGCCCGGATTCAAGGCCGATTTCTTCTTGGCTTTCGCGCAACGCAGTCGCCCGCAAATCAATATCCCCCGTATCCATGCGGCCACCTGGAAAGCTAATTTGGCCGGCATGGTCATGCAAATGATCGGTGCGCTGCGTTAGCAAAATGGATAAGCCCTCGGGCTTTTTCAAAACCGGTACCAATACTGCCGCATCGGTTGTCATGCCTTTGGCCGATCGAGTGCTAATAATGTCCGCAGCCAAGGCATAGCGATTTTCATCGGTGATTTCAGGGGACCACTCTAGCGTTTGTAAAAAACGGTTACGCAAGGCATCAGCCAACAAGGCACTCTCCGCAATGCGCGGATCCGCATCACAATAACGCTCAATCGGCACAATCGTAGGATCAAAGCGGGATGGAGATGCAATGGCGGAGGGCATGGTTTATTTTAGGCGATCAAGATGGGTGATGCGCTTAAGAAAAAAGGCGACCAAGGCCGCCTTTTCTTGTAAGCAGACTAGGGCTTACTCTGCAGCAGCCTGAGCAGTTGGCTTCACGCGCGCTTGCAGCTTTTCCTTAATACGCGCTGACTTACCTGAACGATCACGCAAGTAGTAGAGTTTGGCGCGACGCACATCGCCACGACGCTTCACTTCAATGCTGGCAATTAATGGAGAGTAAGTTTGGAAGGTACGCTCTACGCCCTCACCCGAAGAAATCTTACGCACGATAAAACTGGAGTTCAGTCCGCGATTGCGTTTAGCAATCACCACGCCTTCAAATGCCTGGGTCCGTTTGCGTGTGCCTTCAACGACATTCACACCCACAATCACGGTATCGCCAGGAGCAAAACTCGGAATCGTTTTGTTGGCGGTGAGACGAGCAATTTCTTCTTGCTCAATTTTTTCAATCAAATTCATTTTTTATCCTTAAACATCATGTCAGCGTTTATCCCGTTGCAAAGCAATCGGACCAGACAGAGGATGCAGTTATTTCATTTTGTTTAGCTTAGAAGTATTTTTTATTTCAACAACAATAAAAAACGTTCATCTTCTTCACTAAGCAACCCATTCTTGCGCGCTTGCTCAATGAGGTCTGGGCGCAATCTTGATGTCAGCTTTAACGACTCTTGCCGACGCCAATCCATTATTTTAGCGTGATGTCCGCCTAAAAGCACGTCCGGC
>CALRRC020000198.1:0-3105 GCA_943370515.1 Erythrobacter sanguineus
GAAGTAGAGCCTGAGATGGCAAAAGAATTTGCCTTGCGTCTACGTAAGCAATTGATGGACCTGGAAAAACTCTCGCAAGACATGTTGCGATTTATTTCCAATCGTCCGAATAAAACGGTGCTCGCTTCTGCCAAGCAACTGATTGAAGAAGCACAAGCGAGTATTCAGGCGCTCTTTGAAACCAAGGGGGTCACCCTCTCCGTTCAGTGCGCCATTCCGGATACGGTGATGTTGCTGGTAGAGCCCAAATCCATCCCCAATGCCTTGGTGGCGATTCTTGAAAATGCACTCGCTGTTTCAAAGGCAGGCGATGCCGTCTCGCTAAACGCAACGATGGAATCCAAAAAACTGATCGTCACGATTGCGGATCAAGGCCCTGGCATTGCAAGCAGCATGATTGATTCTTTATTCGAGCCTTTTTCTACTACCAGCGCCAATGGCACGGGCCTGGGCTTATCGATTGCTAAAAACACCTTAGATGCGCACCGCGGAACCATTGGCGTTCACAACACCCATGAAGGTGCTGTGTTCAAAATCACCCTGCCCATTACCCAATCTTAAAACCCAATCTTAAATACGCAAAAGCGGCCAATTGAAATGAATGAACCCATCGATGCACGTTTTCCGGTAATTTTGGTTGAGGACGATGAAGACCTCAGGGAAGCCATTGCCGTCACGCTGCGCATGAAGAACATTGACTTTGTAACGCATCAGCGGGCAGAGACGGTGGTGCCCCTCTTGCGCCCAGGACTCAATACGGTGTTGGTAACGGACTTCAAATTACCGGGCATGACTGGCCTGGACCTCTTAAAGATTGCGCAAACGCAGTGCCCCGATCTGCCGGTTGTCATCATGACCGCGTTTGCCGATACCAAGCTCGCAGTTGAGGCGCTTAAGGCAGGGGCAAGGGACTTCTTGATCAAACCGTTTGTGCCGCAACAGTTAATTGAAATTATTTCCCGCTATCACCCGCCCGAAGTGCCGCAAACAAAATCCAATGATGTAAATGCGTCAATCGAAGCTGCTCCCAAAGCCAAGGAAACGGGTTCGCAGATTCGCTCTGCCGAGCACAGCGTGATTGCCGTCGATCCCCAAAGCATTGCCACCTTCACGCGCTGCGAACGTGTGGCAGCGACCGACACCAGCGTCTTAGTTACCGGTGAATCGGGTGCTGGTAAGGAAGTGATCGCACACCACATTCACAAAACGTCCAAGCGCGCAAAAGGGCCTTATGTCGCCATTAATTGCGCAGCTATTCCGGAGACCTTGCTCGAGTCCATTTTGTTTGGTCATGAAAAAGGTTCGTTTACTGGCGCAACCAAATCCCAAGCTGGTAAGTTTGAGCAAGCCCACAAAGGCACTCTCTTTTTAGATGAAATCGGCGAAATGCCTGCGCCGTTACAAGCCAAACTATTGCGCGTCTTGCAAGACAAAATGATTGAGCGCATTGGCTCAACCGAATCGATTCAGGCAGATGTGCGCATCATCGCAGCCACCAATTTAAATCTGCAAGAACAAGTCAAGGCAGGCAAGTTCCGCGAGGATCTTTACTTTCGCTTAAATGTATTCCCGATTCACGTTTTGGAATTACGCAATCGCCCGCTCGACATCATTCCTTTGGCTGAGTTCTTTCTGAAGCGCTACAGCATGAACATCGGTCGCGAGTCGCTGACGCTCAGTACCGCCGCGAAAGCACTGCTCCAAAAGTACCCTTGGCCAGGCAATGTTCGGGAGCTGGAGAACATCATCCAGCGAGCGGTTTTATTGGCAGACGGGGATCAAATCTACGCGGAAGATTTGGAACTGGACGATTCCCAGTTGACCCACCCTGGTCTGGCAGATTTCCACCCAAAAGAGCCAAAAATTCAGGATTTAAGCAGCGCAATGCCCCAAAATGGCACAGAAATTGCATTATCTAAGGGTGAAATAGGCCAAGACATTGGGTCAGTTGAGCGCGAGCACATCCTCAAGGTATTGGCAGAAGTAAATGGAAATAGAACAAAAGCCGTAGAAATATTAGGAATATCCGCTAGAGCATTGCGCTACAAGCTGAAGTCTTATAAAGAAGCCGGCTTCCTTATTGATTGATTTTGTTAGATAATTGGACACATGAACACACCGAACGTAGATTCCATGGTTACCCGGATGCAGGCTTTAGCTGCTGCAGCCAGCGGCAAGCCTGTAACTACCGACAACCAGGATCCGAATCGGGTTGATTTCTCGGCTGTACTCAAGAACGCGATTGAGAACGTCAATACCGCTCAAAATAGCGCCCAAGCCAAGGCTCAGTCCTTTACCCTCGGGGCTTCTGACACCTCCCTGGAAGATGTGATTGTTTCCTTGCAAAAAGCCAATTTATCCCTCCAAGGCATGATTGCCGTGCGCAATCGCTTGGTGGATGCCTACAAAGAAGTAACCAACCTCCAGGTGTAATTGCCTGAACTGCTAGCAACACCGTATTTAGCCAATGCCCAGTTATTCTGGGCTTTTTTGTGCCCAGAATCTCTATTCACCGCAAAAAATGCGGTGAATAATTGCATTTGCGGAGAATACAACGCCTAATCTCCGCATTTTTTGCGGAGATTAGGTTTCTGCTCGGGAAGGCAAATTAACCCTATCTGTCGGCGATATTCTCTGGCTTGGGTATTACCTTGCCATCGAGCTCATAAGCCCACGCCAGCACTTCTGCCACAGCGGCATAGAGTTTGGGTGGCACCAGCTCATTGAGTTTGAGTTGCATTAAAAACTCCACAAGCTCGGGCTCGGTTCGTGTGGGTATGCCCATTTCCTTGGCTTTAGCCAAGATTGCATCGGCAACGAAGCCTTCACCTTGACCGGTAATACGCGGCGCAGCGCTATTGATTTCATAAGCAAGAGCTACGGCTTTGCGGGTTTTCTTATCAAGCGCCAAAAGTGCCTCCGCCCTTGAGACTAACCTTCGCATCCGGATCAACCTGCGTTCGCATTTGTTCTAGCAAGCCGGCAAATGAACTGGCTAACGTACCTTGTGCATCGGGAGCGCCTTCAATGGCAACGTGGACGCTATCGCCAAACTGAGTGCCAACTACTTTGAAAGGGCCTAAATTAGGCAAGTTCACTTCCATC
>CALRRC020000199.1:0-3088 GCA_943370515.1 Erythrobacter sanguineus
CTGCGATGCCTTTGCTAAAAACCTTTTTAAAAGTGCCCTGGCAGTTTTAGGTGCAGGCGTGACGGTAAAAACACTGCATACCTATAGTCCCAGCTTAGCGGGTGGCGTATTGGCTGCAGCTAAAAAAGCCAAGGCCGATGTGATCGTGATGGCTTCACACAAACGTACAGGAATTAAGGGAGTGCTATTGGGCAGTCAAACCAATGAGGTGATTGTGCACTCCACCTTGCCGGTAATCGTGCTGGGATAAGCCTTACTTTTTCTTTGCGCTTGCTGCCTGCCGGGCGTCTGCAATATTGTCGGTAAAGGCCTTAGCTACCTCACCATCGGGTGGGACGAGCTTTAAGCCCCTTGCCCAGTATTGCTCTGCTTTAGCAAACTGACCTTCTTCATAGTAGGCCGTGCCAGCAAGCGCTAGCGCTTTAATGTTATTGGGGTCTAGCTCGAGCGCTCTCATGATCAGGCGCATGGGCTCACCCTTAGCACTTTGGTTTTGATAGGCCAAAAAGTCAGCGTAATCGATGGTTAATTGGGCATTATTTGGATTGAGTTCCATCGCCTTCTTATAGGCTTTGGCAGCCTCAGGAAAGCGTTGCATCGCAGCGTAAGAGCGCGCCAGCATTTGCCAGCCTTCGGGATTATTGGGATCTTTCTCTAAGCGAGTCGCAAGCTGCTCAACCATGTTTTGAATGTCTTGCTGCGTCAGAGCGGGCTGCTGGGTCTGAGCCAGGGGATCGGTCGCTACTGGATTGCCAATCCAAAGATATAGCAGTACGCTGCACACTGGCACGCCAATACCAATAAGGAGCGCTGGAAATAGAATGCGCTTGGGTTTAGCGCCTACCGGGGCCTGATCAGCAGCAATCGCCCGCTCTTCTAGTAGTAAGCGTTTTTCAATATCACGCTGCGCCTCTTGTAGTTGATCGGCGGCGATGCGGCCTTCCGCAAAATCGACATCGAGTTGACTGAGCTGGTCACGCAAAATCACAATATTTTCTTCTTGCTCGCCTGTAGCTGCTACGGTTTTTTTACGCAAGGGCAAGACCAAGAGGGCGGTCGCAATCGCAATCATGCCGATGGCAATGGCTAAGAAAGTCATCATGACCGATCTCCCGGTGAGGAATCAAGTAGTTTGCGGGCTCGGGATAAATCGGTTTGATCGAATTCTTCCGAGGCAAGGCGTTTGTGTCGCAGTCGAATTTGCTGGACTAAAATAAACATGGCAATCAGTAAGAGTGCAAATGGGCTAGCCCAAAGCAAAATGGTTTTGTAGCTTAGTGGTGGACGATATAAAACAAACTCACCATAGCGCTGCACCATGTAATCCAAAATCTCGCGATCCGACTTCCCCTCGTTGAGTTGTTTGCGTACTTGATTGCGCAGATCAACCGCTAATTCCGCATTGGAGTCAGCAATGGTTTGATTTTGGCAAACCAAGCAGCGCAATTCATTAGATAGAGTGATGACTTTTTTCTCAAGCACTGGATCCTCAGCAACAGGCCGAGCCTCTTGTGCGGAAAGCATTGCTCCTGGTAAAAATAAACCGATCGCCAAGCAGGCGCTAGTAAAAACAGATCGCACTTGATGCAGGCCTGGGTTTAGAGAGTGAACCATGCTTTAGCTATTAAGTTTCTGAATCAGCGGCAAGATCTTTTCTTCGATCACGCTTGGGGTCAATGGGCCGATGTGCTTAAGTCGAATCAAGCCCGCCTTATCAATGACGAAGGTTTCTGGCACGCCGTAGACGCCATAGTCAATGCCAACTTGCCCTTTGAGGTCGACAACGGATAAAGCATAGGGATTGCCATGCTCTTTTAACCAGCGGATGGCATCCTCTGGTTTGTCTTTGTAATCTAAGCCGAGCAGGGGTGTTGATTGAGTTTTTGCAAACTGAATTAAATGCGGATGTTCATCGCGGCAGGCTGCGCACCACGAAGCCCATACATTGAAAACCCATACCTTGCCGCGCATGTCTTCTGGCGAGAAGCTCACATTTTCTTTGCCTAAAACCGGTAGGTTGAACGCAGGCGCACTTTTATTGATGAGTGGCGACGGCACTTCACGCGGATTCAGCTGCAGACCCGCGGCCAAGAAGCCAAAAAAGACGACAAAAATTCCGATGGGAATCAAATACCGTTTCATTTGCGCTTCCGGTAGCGTCGATCCGTGATGGCCAAAAATCCACCCAAGGCCATGAATAAGCAACCGCCCCAGATCCAATCCACAAATGGTTTGATATGAATGCGTACGGTCCACTCATTGGCGTTTATTGGCTCGCCCAGCGAGACATACAAGTCGCGTGTAAAGCCTGGATCAATCGCTGCTTCGGTCATTGGCATTTGACTGGCGTTGTAGACCCGTTTTTCCGGTGCCATGCGCGTGACTACTTTGCCGTTCTGGCTGACATCAAACACACCCCGAATGGCTTTGTAATTCGGCCCATCAATGGCTTGAACGCCTAAAAATTGGAAGTTGTATCCACCGGCCTCAATGCTGCTGCCGATTGCCATGCGCACGTCTTTTTCCGATTCAAAGCCACGAACGCCGGTTACGCCAATAATGAAAACCGCAACGCCGATGTGGGCCAAGAACATGCCGTAATAACTTGCCGGCTGAGCAGCAAGATTTTTAATCACACCGCGATCTCGATTGCTAAAGGCGCGCTCAACCAATTGGGTACAGGTCGTCGCAATAATCCAGATTGCCAAAAACAAACCAAAGCCAACCAGTGGAGTCCAGCTGCGCAGCACCAGCGGGGCAAGGATGGCGCTTATTACACTCACCGCGGCAGCCCACTTTAACTTATGCGCTAAATCAATCACGGGGGATTGACGCCAGCGTGAGATCGGGCCGATACCAATTAAGAAGAGGGCTGGGGTCATCAGCGGAACAAACACCGCCTCAAAGTAGGGAACGCCTACCGAGATCTTTCCTAGGTCAAGGGCATCAAGCAGCATCGGATACAAGGTGCCGAGCAGAACTGCTGCAGTTGCTACCAAGAGCAAGACGTTATTACTTAGCAACATACTCTCGCGTGACACGGTACCAAAATCACCGCCAATATTGGCTTTGGGCGCGCGCCATGCAA
>CALRRC020000200.1:0-3088 GCA_943370515.1 Erythrobacter sanguineus
CACCGCGCTTATTGGCCTCTTTCTCCGTCAAATTAAGCCAATTGGCCAGATCACGTCCAACCTGAACTTCGCCGCTACCCTGCACTTCTGGCAGCGCCGCAATCATCTTCTCCGCGCCCTTTTCGAGACTAGCTACATTGACTCCCGCACGCGTCAATAAACTGCGTACGCCGCTGTCTTGTTGTTTGAGCATCGCCAGCAATAAATGGGCTGGCTCAATGTACTGGTTGTCTTTACCAACGGCCAAGCTTTGGGCATCGCTCAAGGCCTCTTGAAATTTAGTCGTTAATTTATCGATTCTCATTTTGCGTCCTATTGAATGGGATTGCGCCAAGCCGAATTGCATTAGGCCTTCGCTATGGCTTCTTTCATTAGAATATTAGGGCAATATCCCCAATTTCAAGCGTTTATAAATGGATAAATCCAATTTGGCCTGGCTTGTTTACCTCTTAGAGTGCGCTGACGGCAGTTTGTATGCTGGGATTACCAACCGGCTAGAACACCGCCTTAATGCCCACAATGCCGGTGTAGGGGCACGCTATACCCGTTCTAGGCTACCGGTAACGCTGCTAGCCACCCAAGAGCACCCCGATCGATCCGCGGCATCCAAAGCGGAAATGAAGTTAAAACGCCTGCCCCGAGCTAAGAAGCGGGCTTTTTTTGATTCCAGCGCGTAGCAGCTGCATCATCGGTAACGCGAGCATCGACCCAGCGCCCACCCTCGGGCGTATCTTCTTTCTTCCAAAATGGCGCTGCGGTTTTGAGATAGTCCATGATGAACTCGCAGGCCATAAAGGATTCGCCGCGGTGGGCACTGGTAACTGCCACCAAAACAATTTGGTCTGCTGGCATCAAGGGCCCAATTCGGTGAATCACGAGCGCATCCCGAATATCCCAACGCGCCTTTGCTTGATTGACAATGTCTTCCAGCGCTTTTTCCGTCATGCCTGGATAGTGCTCGAGGGTCATCGCGTTTACCGTACTACCCTCGTTCATATCGCGCACTGTACCTACAAACGAGGTAATCGCACCAACTTGCAGATCGCCATTGCGCAAGTTTCCAATCTCAGTAGTGAGATCAAAATCCGCCTGCTGAATGCGAATCGCCATTTAGCCCCCTGTGACCGGCGGAAAGAAAGCCACTTCAGCACCATCTACTAATTCAGTCGACGCATTAACCATCTGGTGATTGAGAGCGCATCGCAATACCTTACCTTCACCCAAGACCTCAGACCAAATACCACCGCGCAATCGCAGATGGGCACGCAAATCATCCATCGTACGCACAGATACAGGCAACTCAATAGCCTCTTGCTCTAATCCGAGGCTTTCGCGTATTGAGGCAAAGTAGCGTAGTTGTAGTTTCATGGCTAAATCGTAATCCGATTATTTGAGAAGTGCATCAAATGGGATGTACTTTACTAAATCACCGACTTTAATCGGCTGGTTTGGCGGGCAGTCTACTAGACCATCGCCCCAAGAAGCGCTCGTGAGTACACCGGAACTTTGATTGGGATACAAATCAAGTCCGCCCTGTGAGTTGAGTTTGACGCGCAAGAACTCATTGCGGCGATCGGCTTTTAGCCAATCAAAGTCTGCGCGCATCAAATACGATTGCGTTTGTTTTGCTTCGCGGCCCTGCAACTTCAGAATGAATGGCCTTACGAATAATAAGAATGTTACAAAGCTCGAAACGGGGTTACCAGGCAAGCCGATGAACCAAGCCTCGCCATCGTTTGCTTGATCCGATTTACGAACCGCACCAAATGCTAGAGGCTTACCGGGCTTAATCGCAATTTGCCAAAGATCCAATCTTCCCTCAGCAGTTACAGCCGGCTTAATGTGATCTTCTTCGCCAACCGATACCCCGCCAGAGGTAATAATCAAATCATGATCTTGGCTTGCTTGACGCAAAGCAGCGCGCGTCGCATCAAGCCGATCTGGCACGATGCCTAAATCAGTCGCATCACAGCCCAAGGCCTTAATGCAGGCCAGTAAGGTATCCCGGTTCGAGTTATAGATCCCGCCCGGCTTTAATGGCTCGCCGGGAAGCGATAGCTCGTCCCCAGTAAAAAATGCAGCTACTTTGACTCTGCGTTTGACGTTTAGGTGCGTTAAGCCAGCAGAGGCAGCGACACCAAGCTCCTGTGGCCGCAAGAAAGTGCCCGCAGTGAGCGCTGTTTTACCGGCAGTTAAATCTTCGCCCCGACGACGAATCCACTGGCCAAATGCTGGCGTAATATTCACTTGCACTTGATCAGCCGAACCTTCCGGAGTAGAGCAATCCTCTTGCATGACTACCGCATCTGCGCCTAGAGGAACGGGTGCGCCTGTAAAAATACGAGCAGCAGTTCCTGCTTGGAGTTCTGTGCCAACGGAGCCCGCCGGAATACGTTGTGCAATTTTTAAGACGCTTCCAGAATTTTGAGTATCCGCAGTGCGGACGGCATAACCATCCATTGCGGTGTTATCCAACGGCGGCACATCAACTAGGCTATTTACATTTTCAGCAAGAACACGGCCTAATGCAGCCTGCATTGGAACGCGTTCAATCTCAGCAACTGGCTTTGCATGCGAAAGTAAATGGTCCAAGGCTTGCTGAGCCGTCAACATCGGTGGCTTTGTCATAGCAGGTTTAAGCGACGTGCCGGGCAATAAATTGCTTCACCACGCCAACGTTTGCCGGAATGGATTCAACCCGCTGGGGAAGTGATTTGATGTCTTTGAATGCAGCCGGGCACTCGGCAGGACGGCCAAGTGCCTCTTGGATCGTTTCTTCAAACTTAATCGGCAAGGCGGTTTCCAGGACCAGCATTGGAATATCCTTCTGCAAATACTCACGAGCTACTTTGACGCCGTCTGCGGTATGGGTATCAATCATTACACCGTACTTGCCATCCACATCACGAATAGTCTTCAAGCGATCGGCATGGGTGCTCCGGCCCGAGGCAAATCCAAACTGCTGCATTGTCGCGTAGGCAGGGTCACTCGATAAATCAAAGCCGCCCGTTTCCTCGACTTGCTTAAAGAGGGCCGCTGTACGTTTCCCGTCTTGCGAAAGCAAATCAAAAACGAAGCGCTCAAAATT
>CALRRC020000201.1:0-3068 GCA_943370515.1 Erythrobacter sanguineus
AATATGAAGCAAGCACAAGCCATGTTGCCGAACCGCAATGGCATGACGCAGCAACATGGTTTGTGGAGTGTGAGTGGCAAGCCAGATATCAATGCCAAGCCCTGCATGAATAACTGCGTTGCGTTTGTACAGATTGGCTCGACCTTGCCGGATTACGCGCGCAATGCGCATGAAAACATTGCCTTGCAAAATCGCCAGTACGGCCCTTACCTCGGCGCAGATTCAACCAAGCCACCACTAAGTAAATTGCCTGGCGCTTCTGCTGCAGTCATGATGCCGGTAGCGATGGCAGCTGCACCTTCTGGCCCAGCTGCCCTATTTAAGAAAGAGAACTGCTCCGCCTGCCATGCCCCTGCAGCAAAATTGGTTGGCCCATCGATTGAGCAAGTGGCTGCCAAATACAAAGATCAGGCTGATGCAGTGCAAAAACTGATGGTTAAGGTGAAAAAAGGCGGTGCAGGTGCTTGGGGTGCTATTCCAATGCCCGCGCAAGATCAGTTATCGGATGCGGACAATAAAGCCTTAGTGGTGTGGATGCTAACAGGGAAATAAAAGTGAGTAGAATCAGTGTTAAATAATGTATTTATGTCATTTTAATTATTAGTAATGAAACAGATGAACAAAGGAGTTTTTATGAATCAGCAACGCCGTAATCTTTTAAAGTACTCTGCGGTCTTTGGCCTGATGGCTTCGGCCGGTTTAATTTCAGAGGCACAAGCCCAAGAGTGGAACAAAGCCGCTTTTGAAGGTAAGAGCCTCGACGATGTGTTTAAAGTTCTAAACGCAGGTAAGCCTGCAAATTCAAGCGCAGTCACTTTAGTAGCTCCTGATATTGCTGAAAATGGTGCCGTGGTTCCGGTTGGAATCACAAGCACATTGAAAGCAGAGCAGATGGCTATTTTGGTTGAAAAAAATCCCAGCTCACTGGCAGCCCAGTTTTTTATTCCAGCTGGCACTGAGCCATTTGTGACCACCCGCGTCAAGATGGGTCAAACCTCAAACGTTTACGCTGTTGTCAAGGCAGACGGTAAGTGGTTTATGTCGATGAAAGAAGTCAAGGTTACCTTGGGCGGTTGCGGCGGTTAATTCCCGTTCACAACCCAACGTAATCGATTTATATACAGATAATTAGAGAGGAAGCAAAATGGCTGATCCAATGCGCGTTAGAGCAACTGAGGCTGGTGGTGTGGTTGATGTAAAAATTTTGATGAAGCATGACATGGAAGCCGGTCAGCGTAAAGATGCTGCTGGAAAAACAATTCCTCAGTGGTTCATCAGTACCGTGACTGTTCAGGCCCAAGGTAAAAATGTATTTATGGGTGAGTTTGGTCCTGCCGTATCAAAAGACCCCTTCTTGAATTTCAAGTACAAGGGTGCCAAAGGCGACAAAGTAGTCGTAAGCTGGGTTGATAACCGCGGCGCTAAGCGCACCGACGAGGCAACGGTTTCTTAATTTACCAATCTGACAGATAGATTCGCACCAAGACGAAGGGGTTACCATGGATAAGCGCATTGCTTATGGAGTTGTTATTGCATCATTCGCCTTTTTGCAGGCCTGTACCAGCCCGACAAAAAGTGAAGCGCCTAAAGCGGCGGCACCTGCAGCCGCTCCCAGTGGTTCTGCTACCGATGAAATTGCACGCTACCGCGCCATGATTGCTGACGGTAACCCTGCTGACTTGTATGAGGCAGCCGGCGAAGAGATTTGGAAAAAGCCCATGGGGCCCAAAAACGTCAGTCTGCAAAAGTGTGACTTAGGTAAGGGGCCTGGTGTGGTGAAGGGCGCTTCGGCTGAGTTGCCGCGCTACTTTAAAGACACTAATAAAGTACAAGATCTCGAATCCCGTTTAGTCACTTGTATGGTTCGCTTGCAAGGCTACGATGCAAACGAAATTATTACCGGCACTTTTGAGAAGGGTAAGCGCAAAGACGTAGAGGCGGTTGTTGCCTACGTAGTTGCGAATTCCAAAGGAATGCCAATTAAGGTATCGATTAAGCACCCCAAAGAAAAAGAAATGTATGAGCTGGGCAAAAAGTCCTTCTTCTTCCAGGGTGGTCCAATGGACTTCTCTTGCGCCTCCTGCCATGCAGAAAATGGAAAACGCATTCGCTTGCAAGATTTACCGAACATCACTGAGCAAAAGGGTGCTGCTTTGGGTTGGGGTTACTGGCCGGCATATCGCGTGTCTAGCGGAAACTTTTGGACCATGCAGCGTCGCCTAAACGATTGCTATCGTCAGCAGCGCTTCCCAGAGCCCGTTTACATCTCCGACAACACGATTGCGCTGTCGATGTACATGGCCTTTACTGGTAATGGCGGTACTGTCGAAACACCAGGATTAAAGCGTTAATTCGCCGGAGAATATAAAAATGAAAAAACTACTACTTATTTCTGCGGCAGTATGTGCAATGCCTTTTGCTTCGGTTCAGGCTCAAAGTGCGTATGAGAAGATGATGAAGGCAGGCTTTCAGGCTAACGGCCAAGCTGGTCTTGATCGCATTAATCAAGATGCAACCCAAAAGTTCTGTTCTGATTCAAAAAATCTAACCGATGAAAAGTCAGGCGCAAAACGGGCCGAGATCGAAAAAATCAATATGGCTACGATCAAGCAACCATCCGATGGCAAATATATAGGTGACTGGAAAAGTGGCGAGCGCATAGCACAGAGTGGCCGTGGTGCTACATGGACCGATAAAGCCGGCACACCGGTTGGCGGCGGCTGTTATAACTGCCATCAAATCAACAAGGCGGAGATTTCACACGGAAACATTGGCCCGAGTCTGTGGAATTACGGCAAGATGCGCGGCTACTCGAAAGAAGTTGTGGAATACACCTGGGGTCGTATTAGCAATTCCAAGGCCTATAACGCCTGCAGTAATATGCCCCGTTTTGCCCACTTTAAGCTCTTAGATGAGAAGCAAATGCAGGATGTGATGGCTTTACTGCTTGATCCAAAATCCCCTGTTAATCAATAAGTAAAACAAACAGGCCGAAAGGCCTGTTTTAGTAATTGGAAAAAGAAAATGTCACTAAATCGCCGTGAGTTTATGCAGGCCTTGGCTTTTGC
>CALRRC020000202.1:0-3067 GCA_943370515.1 Erythrobacter sanguineus
CCTAAAGCGAGAAATTAGTTTGCCCATACCCGGGATCATCGAGGTCGGTAATCCTGCCTCAGTTGCTGTAGGAAGCGCACTCAATTACGCAAACTTTTCGGGCGCGCTGACGGGGTTTAGTTCAGTTGTGAATGGCAGCCAAGTCATCCTAACTTCGAGTACGGCAGGAACAGATGTAAATAATATTAGCTCTTCATTTGTGAACCGTGCTGCGTCGAGTAGTGGCACCCTTGCCATTGACTCTTCCACAACAGGCACAGCCGGCTCAAAAGAGGTGTGGACGTTTAATTTCAGTGGTTTAAAGGCTGGTGACGCCGTAACCGTGACCGAAGCTAGCGGAGGTGGATCAATTACCTTTACTGCCAATCTAGACCTGACTGCAGAGAAAGTAGCTCAGGCATTTGCTGGAATTATTGCTGGCGGAACCAAAGCATCCAATGCATTTGGTACATTTAGCGGAACCAATATTGCCAGTTACACATCAGGACTGGCGGACGGCAGTAAGGTCACGTTTACCGCCACCGCCAATGGCGATGCCGCTAATTTATCCGGAGCAATTGTGGGGCGCAGCGCCTCTACTACCACTAATTTTTCTTCAGCTGCGGTTACCAATGGCGGTGCTGCGGCAAAAGAAAGCGTGCAATTTAAATTTCCACCTTCGGGCATTAAGTTGGGCGACTCAGTTACTGTTGGTGGGCTCACGTTTACTGCCGGTAGGGCGCTCAGTGCAGCGGAGTTATCTGCTGCATTTGCTAGTCTGACCAACAATGCAACAACGGGCGCGGGATCTAGCTATGGCAGTTATTCCGGTACCCTTTCGGGATATACCTCGGGTGCGGTTATTGGCAGTGATCAGGTTTTATTTACCTCCACTGCTGCATCTGGAGTGAACGTAGATGACTTGACTGCAAGCTCCGTGATTAGAACCGTCTCCGGCACGGGCATTACTGTGAATCAATATACAACTGCACGTAATGCCCAGTTCAGTATTGCTGGGATTGCGTACGAGCGTTCAAGCAACTCGATTAGTGATATCTATTCGGGGGTAACGTTCAACTTAATGGGTACTGCCGGCGCAACCAACGTGAAGGTAATTTTAGGCACTGACAATACTGAAAAAAGCATTACCAACTTAAAAGACGCATACAACGATCTGATTAAGAGCTACAACAGCATGACGGCCAATAGCGCTAATTCTAGTACTCCAGGTACCTTTGCTACTAATCCAACGACCCTGTCCTTTATCGAGGGAATTAAGCGCCGCTTTGCTACTGGCCTGACTTACAGCATTGGAACCAATAATGCCGATGGTGAACCCTATAGATTAAGTCTTGCCAGTCTCGGCTTGGATTACCAGCTAGACGGAACCCTGAAATACAACGCCGTTACCTACCTCATGTCCCAGTCGGCCGGTTTAAGGGATAAGTTTCTCAAGGGCATCAAGCTTGGCTACACCAGTGCTACTGACAATCTCATGAGTTTTGTCAAAGCCCAGTCGAGTAGTTTGGGTACGCTGGCACAGGAAATTAAGAATGAAAGTAATCAAATCAATAGCTTGACCAAAGAAAAAGAGAATATTCAGAACCGACTCAATAAGGTTCAGGAAAGCTACATCGCCCAATACTCAGGCCTCAATGCCCTGCTATTCCAACTCAATTCCACTAGCAACAGCCTAAAAAGCGCTCTGGATGGTCTGACGAGCATGAATTCCAAAAAATAGGCCATTTTCAGGCTTTTAAGATCCACTGGAATCCCAGTCCAGGGGTAGAAATAGGGCCAATACTCGCCAAAAAGGCAGAAAATCACCCCAAAAAGCAGCGCCTCGGTATAAGAAGTGGCCGCAAGATTAAGAAAAATAATCAATAAAAACAATGACTTATAAAATAAATAGCCAAAATAAACAGCTCAATCAAAGCATTCGTAAATTGCCCTAAACACTTCCTGCCAGCATGCCGTTAAAGAATGTACAGGGAAGCAAATCCATTTTGGTTCGCCCCAAACCGTATTCATTAAGGAGATTTAAATGCCTACAGTAATTAACACCAACTTGGCTTCTTTGTTTGCCCAAAACAGCCTATCCAATGCTCAGAACAACTTGGCGCAATCTGTACAGCGCTTATCGTCTGGCTTGCGTATTAACAGCGCCAAAGATGACGCTGCCGGCCTATCGATTTCACAAAACATGCAAAGCCAGATCAATGGCACAAACCAGTCGATCCGTAACTTGAGCAATGCAACCAACTTGTTGCAAACCGCTGATTCATCATTGTCTACTGTTCAAGATATGCTCTTGCGCCTCAAGCAATTGGCTACCCAAGGTTACGACGGTTCGCTATCTACTAGCCAAAAACTGAACATCGTTCAGGAAATGAAAGACCTCAATAATGAGATTAATGCGACTGCACAGCGCACCGCATTTAATGGCATTAGTTTGTTAGTCAGCGGCTCTTCAATTGATGCTAATAATTCCGATATTAAAGTTGGCCAACAATTAATTAACACCGCCGTTACTGTTGACACCGCCACCGCAGGTACGCTTGGTACTGTTCTTGGGGTCACCCCCGGAGCCTCTGCTGGCTTAGATTTTTCTGCGAGTGGAGTTACAGGCGGTACTGAACTAACTGGAATTGAGCTGGACCCAGCCTTAGCTCCTAAGTTAGGTGGTTTAAGCTTTACCTTTACTGCAAGTGGTAACAATTTAACCATGACAGGAACGCAGGATGGTTTGGCGAAGTCACAAACGATCACCGTACGCGATACGGAGTTTGATTCAGTTAGAGCAATTACCGATACACAACAACTTAATTTTGATCAATTTGGCGTTAAGTTCAACCTATCTACCTTAACTGTTGCAAACGCCGCTACTTTAGGTTCCAGAATTGCTACAGCTTTCACTACTGCAGCGAATAATCCTCTTACCTTTAATGGCAAGATGGGTGAAATTACAGACGTAAAACTCTCAGGCGTTGCTCCAGGAACGTTTACCTTAAGCTCTACCGCCGCTTCTGGAATCCTGAAGTTATCTGGAAGCATTAATGGCCAGAACGTTACCCAAGAGTTAACATTA
>CALRRC020000203.1:0-3044 GCA_943370515.1 Erythrobacter sanguineus
TGATACCAAATGATCCACCAACATCTTTACAAATGACACGCACATCCGATTCTGATAACCCAAACTGACGGCAATACAAATCTTGCATCATGTGTGGCGCTTGCTGGGAGTGGTACACCGTCAGGCGACGATCGCCTGAGTTGTAATCGGCAATCTGGCATCTTGGTTCCAAGGTCACGCCAGTATGGCGACCAAATCCAAAGGTCGCTTCCGCAACAATATCTGCCGATGCAAATACTTCATCTACTTTACCGACATCTAAAGTACGGGTAAAGCAAAGGTTGTCACCCAGCTCCGGATGAATCACTGGAGTATCTGCATCTAATGCGGTCTCCATTGAAACCACTGCGGGTAACTCTTCCCACTCGACATCAACCAGCTGCAAAGCATCTTCTGCTTGCGCACGAGTCTCAGCTACAACCGCAACTACTGGCTCCCCTTGCCAGCATGCTCTGTCAATCGCTAATGCATATTGAGGTGCAGATTTCATACCAACTAGGTGGCCTAGGGTAGCAACCCATGGCTTACAAAGCTCCGCCATCTTTACCCCGTCAACTATCGCTAATACGCCCGGCATTTTGCTGGCTTGCTCAGTATGAATTTTGACAATTTTCATATGGGCTACAGGGGATCGCCAGTAAACTACATGGCCCATTCGGGGTAACTGAATATCATCAACGTAAGTCCCCTGACCTTCTAAAAGGCGCCGAGATTTATGTCTAGGCTCACTGCTACCAATGTAGCGCTGGTCGTTGGTTACGGGATCAATCACTAACCCTTTTAAATCAATCGGCTTATTCATAATCAGTTTCCCCTAGTCTTCTTAAGCGTGAGCAACAACGGGTTTAATTTTCTTTCCCTTGGAACGAGCTTCAAGTACAGCCATAATCGCATCCACTATTGAGTGGTAGCCAGTGCAACGGCAATAATTTCCAGAGATCCACTCACGCACTTCTTCACGAGCAGCGTTGGGCTGCTTTTCAACCAACTCTGCGGCGGCAAGTAACATGCCAGAAGAGCAAAATCCACATTGCATAGCGTTATGGCGCATAAAAGCTTCTTGTAGGTCTGCCAATGCACCGCTTTTAGTTAATCCCTCAATAGTTTCAACCACGCGTCCATCTGCTTGCGCCGCTAAATACAAGCAACCACGAATAATTTTTCCGTCAACCTTAACGGTGCATGCGCCGCAAGCACCCTGCTCACAACCTAAGTGAGGTCCCTTTAGATGAAGGTCTTCACGTAAAAAATCGACTAGATGGCGGCGCGGCTCAACCTCAGCTTTCACAAGCGATCCATTCACAGTCATCGTAATTTTTTTCTTTAAGCTCATTTCAATCTCCGAACTTTATCCATATATAGTGTTGTATTTTTTGTGTTGAACATTTGTGTTATTTTTTTAGGCAATTAAATGCTTTAAGCCGCGCTCCAGTAACACACCAATCAAATGCTGTTTTGTCTCTACGCTATTAGTGATGTCCGCAATCGCTTCAATTTCCGCTTTCGCAGTGGCAACTGCACTAGTAATGAGCTCTGGTGTCAGTGGCTTTCCATTAACTAGGGCTTGGGCCTTGGGTGCCATGACCGGCGTTGTACTAACAGAGAAAAAAGTAAAAGCGCAATCAGTTAGAATACCGCCCTGTCGATTAGCAACAAGTGCAGCACCAGCGACTGCATAATCCCCGTGTCGACGTGACAATTCATGGAAATAAAACTTTTGTTCATGATTGTTCAGTGGAATTTCAGTTGCAATCAGAATCTCATTGGGCTCTAAGGAGGTGGTGTACAAGTCAATAAAAAAGTCTCGTGCACAAATCCGACGCTCTCCATCAGGGCCTGCAATTAAGATCGTTGCATTTAAGGCCAAACTGCACGCAGGCCATTCGGCAGCAGGATCTCCGTAAGCCAAAGATCCACCCCATGTACCGAGATTACGAATCGCACGATGGGCAATATGAGGGGCTGCCGCCTTCAGAAGTGGTGCATGCTGAGCAATCAACTTGGATTCTTCAATTTCCGTATGAGTTACCAAGGCCCCAATACGTAGTTGGTTGCCAATGACTGCTATACCCTTGAGCTCATCTAAATTGGTTATATCGATCAAAATACTTGGCTCAGACAGGCGCAAGTTAAGCGTGGCTAATAATGTTTGCCCACCCGCCATCAGTTGCGCGTCCTCACCCGCCTCAGCGAGCAAAGCTAGGGCCTCACCTAAAGCTTTGGGTTTTGCATAATCAAATGCTGCTGCTTTCATTGCATCTCCTCTACTACTTTTGTATTGATATCAGTTCGGGTTATTTGGGCTCATTATGTAGCTCTACCGGAGCAAGCTCGCCACCCAATTCTTTTGCAAAACGCTGGAAAAAATCATCTGCTATTTTTTTAGCAGATGCGCTAATTAAGCGCCCACCAATTTGACCCAACTTTCCCCCAATCGATGCTTCGGTCGTGTAAGAGACTAGGGTTCCGCCCTCAGCAGCCTTTAATTCCACTCGCGAACGCCCTTTGGCAAATCCTGCCGCACCGCCCGAGCCTTCAAATGCCATAGAACAGGAATGATCGGGAATCACGTCACTTAAGAGTAACTTGCCTGAAAATCTTGCCCGTACTGGGCCAATCTTGAACATCACCTTAGCGTGAATCTCATCTGGAGAAATGCGGCTAATTTCTTCGCACCCAGGAATCGACTTCGCTAAGACCTCAATATCGTTTAAGCCCTTCCAGACCTCGGGAATAGGGGCAGTAATCAACTGCTCACCGTTAAGTTCCATTGCTTCTCCTTGGGGTTTGTACGAATAGAGTCTTATCTATTATTTGTTCAACAATGTACCATTATTTAACTTTTGGTCAATAAGACCAAATTCGGGTAAACCCTGACAAAAAAATGAGTTTTTCATTGGACCGAACTTTTAGAAATAGCATCCCTAGCGATGCGGCTGAAACGATTGTGCCAATGCGCCGCAGAATGAGTACTGTGGAACGCAAGCGGCAAATACTTGACCGCGCAATTGAATACTTTGCAAAACATGGGATTGATGGTCAGC
>CALRRC020000204.1:0-3040 GCA_943370515.1 Erythrobacter sanguineus
CTCAGCAGCAATAAAGCGCTCGGCTGCGGCGGCGCTGGCGAGCTTTTCAGCGCTGCGCACGGTAACCTGGCGTTTGACTTCATTCGCTACCGCACTGTAGGGCAATACTTCTGCGGGAAGCAACTCAGTAACGCGCGCCGATACAAAGACACCAGGGGCAATTTGTACTGCCTCGGTATTGCGTTTGTTTTTTAATGCATCATCGCTAAAAAGCGCCTGAACTACCTTTTGGTTATTCAGAGGATGGTCAGCTGAAAGTCCGGCTTTACCGCTGCGGGACACTTCCTTAACCGACTGAATGCTCAGCTTAAGCTTATCAGCAGCAGGTTTCAGGCTATCCGATTGATCATAGGTCAAATTGGCGAACTGATCGGCTTTTTCACCAAAGGCTTTGGCATCTTCCTTGGGGTCGGCGCGCAATACTAAAAACTCAATGTTAATACGCTCAGGAGTTTCAAATAAGCGCGCATTGGCTTTATAAAAATCCTGCAACTCGGCTTCCGTTGGCGTCACCTTAGAGACAAAATCCGCAGCCGTGAATTGAATGGATTGAATTTGGCGTTCTGATTCATACAAGGCAGAAATGATGTTGGCAAGCTTAGGTGCTGGTAATTCAGTACGCGCTGCAGAAGTAACAAATTGCTGAATCATCAAGTCAAAACGCTGTCCACCTTCAAATTGCTCAATGCTCATTCCGGCATTGGCTAAAAGCTGGCGGTAGCGAGTGTTATCAAAGCTACCATCGGGTTTATAGAGCGCCTTGATCTCAGGAATGGTCGCTAGGTTTTTGGTCAGCGCTTGATCGCTAATACGTAACTGCAGTTTGTTGACTGCAAAAGCCAAGAGGCGTTGCTGCAAGAGTTCATCCAATACGGCTTGGCGAAATGGCAGACTTTGTGCAATTTGGGAATTAGCCCCAACGCGCTCAGACTGGCGTTTGGCGGAATTGTCAACTTCTTGGGCGGTAATGGCCTTGCCATTGACCTTGATTAAGTCGGTTTCTTGTTCAAAGAAATCGGTGTAACCGGATACGCCAAAAAAAACAAAGGAAGGAACAATCAACAACAGCACAAAAAACATCATGAAACGACGGTGCTGACGTATAGAATCTAACATGACTGGGCTTTACCGATGAATGATCGCAGGGTTTATAAAATTGTCGGGGAGTGGTGAGCAATCGAAATACTTGGAAATCCAATCGAGATCACAAATAGGGCATGGTGGGCGCTGACGGGCTCGAACCGCCGACATTCTGCGTGTAAGGCAGACGCTCTACCAACTGAGCTAAGCGCCCCATAAAACAACCGAAATTGTACCCTTAGTCGAGCATGGGTGCTCATTTTTTAGATTAAGCCCATGCCTTTAATGCACAAAGGGTACATCACAGCAACCCAATTAATGCTTTAAGACTTCCCCGCCCGAAATACCAGGAGCAGCCTTGCTGGCTTCTGCCGCCTTTTTGGCCAGCTCGTCCGGACTCGGATCGGGCAGCGCCTCAGGATTACGCTCCAAAGCAAGCTCCAAGACTTTATCGATCCAGCGCACGGGAACAATCTCAATTGCATTCTTAACGTTATCTGGAATATCAATTAAGTCTTTGACATTTTCTTCCGGAATTAAAGCCAACTTAATGCCGCCCCGGTGAGCCGCCAATAGCTTCTCTTTCAGGCCGCCAATCGGAAGCACCTCACCCCGCAAGGTAATTTCCCCCGTCATGGCGACATCGGATCGCACCGGAATCCCAGTAAACACGGAAACCAAGGCGGTAGTGATGGCAATACCGGCCGAAGGTCCGTCTTTGGGTGTTGCGCCCTCCGGAAAGTGAATGTGGATGTCTTTTTTCTCAAAGGCCTCATCGGTAATGCCCAGTGCTCGCGCACGTGAACGCACTACCGTTCTAGCCGCCTCTACCGACTCCTTCATCACATCGCCCAAAGAGCCGGTGCGTGTGATGACACCTTTGCCTGGCATGAGCGCAGCTTCAATGGTCAGCAGATCGCCGCCAACCTCAGTCCACGCAAGACCCGTCACTTGTCCGAGCTGATTCTCTTTAGCGGCTAAGCCGTAATCAAAGATCTTGACGGAGAGGAACTTTTCTAAGTTATCCGCATCAACGGTAATGGGCGCAGCTTCTTTCTTGAGCAGTAACAGCTTCACCACCTTGCGGCAGACTTTGCTGATCTCGCGCTCAAGCGAACGCACACCGGCTTCGCGAGTGTAGTAGCGAATCATGCTGCGAATCGCACTCTCTTCAATCTGCAGGTCACCCTTTTTCAAACCATTGTTTTTGATTTGCTTCGGAATTAAATAATTCGTAGCAATGCTGGTTTTTTCATCTTCGGTATAACCTGCTAGACGAATCACCTCAAGGCGATCGAGGAGCGGCCCTGGAATGTTTAAGGAATTGGCAGTGGCGACAAACATCACATCGGAAAGATCGAAATCAACCTCGACGTAGTGATCTTGGAAGGTGTGGTTTTGTTCTGGATCGAGCACTTCTAATAAAGCGCTGGCCGGATCACCCCGAAAGTCCATGCCCATCTTATCGACTTCATCCAATAAGAACAGGGGATTGCGCACACCTACTTTAGTCAAGCTCGAAAGAATCTTGCCTGGCATTGAGCCAATGTAGGTGCGGCGATGACCGCGAATCTCCGACTCATCACGCACACCGCCCAATGCCATGCGCACAAACTTGCGATTGGTGGCGCGTGCAATCGATTGGCCCAAGGATGTTTTACCAACACCAGGAGGGCCAACTAAGCACAAGATGGGCGCCTTCACACGATCAACGCGTTGTTGAACTGCAAGGTACTCTAAGATGCGCTCTTTCACTTTATCCAGACCATAGTGATCCTGATCCAGTACCTTCTCAGCATTATCTAAATCATTATTGACTTTACTCTTCTTTTTCCAAGGTAGGCCAACCAGCGTATCAATGTAGTTGCGAATCACCGTTGCTTCAGCCGACATTGGTGACATCAGCTTGAGCTTTTTCAGTTCTGACTCGGCTTTTTTCAGCGCCTCTTTCGGCATCTTC
>CALRRC020000205.1:0-3008 GCA_943370515.1 Erythrobacter sanguineus
ATGCCCGTCACTATTTTGCTCAAAGCCATTGGCTTAACCAATGAGCAGATTTTGGCCAACTTCTTTAATTTTGACCACTTTACGCTGAGCCAAAATGGCGCATCGATGGAATTTGTTCCAGAGCGTTTGCGTGGCCAGTTAGCCAACTTTGACGTGCTCGATAAGAATGGTGTTGTTGTCGTTCAAAAAGATAAGCGCATAAACGCAAAACACATTCGCGAACTCGAGGCAGCTAAAACCAAAGCCATCATCGTCCCAGATGACTATTTGGTGGGCCGGGTGGTTGCTAAAAATATTATTGATCCGGATTCGGGCGAGTTACTGGCCTATGCCAATGACGAAATCACAGAGGAGCTCTTGGCTTCCCTGCGTGATGCCGGCATTAAGCAGCTCGAAACCATCTACACCAATGATTTAGATTCTGGCGCCTACATTTCGCAGACATTGCGCACCGATGAGACAGCAGATCAAACTGCTGCGCGGATTGCAATTTATCGCATGATGCGTCCTGGCGAGCCACCAACCGAAGATGCGGTTGAGGCATTGTTCCAGCGCTTGTTCTACAGCGAAGACAGCTACGATTTATCGCGCGTCGGCCGCATGAAGGTCAATAGCCGCCTTGGTCGTTCCGAAATGGAAGGACCAATGGTTCTGTCGAACGAAGATATTCTCGACACCATTAAGTCCCTCGTTGACTTGCGTAACGGCAAAGGCGAAGTCGATGACATCGATCACCTCGGCAATCGTCGTGTACGCTGCGTGGGTGAGTTGGCTGAGAATCAATTCCGTGCTGGTTTGTCGCGTGTTGAGCGTGCGGTAAAAGAGCGTCTCGGCCAGGCCGAAACCGAAAACCTCATGCCGCATGATTTGATTAACAGCAAGCCAATCTCATCGGCTATTCGTGAGTTTTTCGGCTCGTCACAGCTGTCGCAGTTTATGGACCAAACCAACCCATTGTCCGAAATCACGCACAAGCGTCGTATTTCTGCATTGGGACCAGGTGGTTTGACACGCGAGCGCGCAGGTTTCGAAGTGCGCGACGTGCATCCAACCCACTACGGACGTGTTTGCCCAATCGAAACACCAGAAGGACCAAACATTGGTCTGATCAACTCACTCGCATTATTTGCGCGCTTGAATGAGCATGGCTTCTTGGAAACGCCATACCGCAAAGTAGCCAATAGCAAGGTAAGCGACGAAGTGGTTTACCTCTCTGCAATTGAAGAAGCAAAGTATGTGATTGCCCAGGCCAATGCAACGATCGACAAAAACGGCAAGTTAGCCGATGAGTTGGTATCGGCGCGTCAGGCAGGCGAGACCATGATGGTGAGCCCAGAGCGCATTGATTTCATTGACGTAGCTCCAAGCCAAATCGTTTCAGCAGCAGCTTCCCTTGTTCCATTCTTGGAGCACGATGATGCAAACCGCGCCTTGATGGGTGCGAACATGCAGCGTCAAGCAGTTCCATGCTTGCGTCCAGATAAGCCTTTGGTTGGTACAGGCCTTGAGCGTATTGTGGCGGTTGATTCCGGTACGGTTGTATTGGCAAGCCGTGGCGGTATCGTTGATTATGTGGATGCGAATCGTATTGTGATTCGTGTAAATGACGACGAAACAGCGGCTGGCGAAGTGGGCGTAGACATCTACAACCTCATTAAGTACACCCGTTCAAATCAAAACACCAATATCAATCAGCGTCCAATCGTTCAGGTTGGCGATCGTGTTGAGCGTGGCGACGTTGTTGCTGACGGCGCATCTACTGATTTAGGTGAATTGGCTTTGGGTCAAAACATGACTGTGGCATTTATGCCATGGAACGGTTACAACTTCGAAGACTCCATCTTGATCTCGGAGAAAGTCGTTGCGGACGATCGTTACACTTCGATTCACATTGAAGAGTTGTCGGTTGTTGCGCGTGACACCAAGCTGGGCTCGGAAGAGATTACACGCGATATTTCTAATTTGGCAGAGTCACAACTCTCCCGCTTAGATGAGAGCGGAATTGTCTATATCGGCGCTGAAGTCGAAGCAGGTGACGTTCTGGTTGGTAAGGTAACGCCAAAAGGCGAAACTACCCTCACGCCAGAAGAGAAGTTGCTGCGCGCTATTTTCGGTGAGAAAGCCTCGGATGTAAAAGACACATCCCTGCGCGTTCCTTCCGGAATGATTGGTACCGTGATCGACGTTCAAGTCTTTACCCGTGAAGGCATTGAGCGCGATGTTCGTGCTCAGTCGATTATTCAGGAAGAGCTGCAGCGTTACCGCTTGGACTTAAATGACCAGCTGCGTATTGTTGAGGGCGATGCCTTCATGCGTTTAGAAAAGTTACTGATTGGCAAAGTAGCCAATGGCGGCCCTAAGAAGTTAGCTAAAGGCACTAAGATTGACAAGGCTTACCTTGGCGACTTGGATAAATACCATTGGTTTGACATTCGTCCAGCAGACGACGATGTTGCTACTCAAGTAGAAGCGATTAAGTCGTCGATCGAAGCCAAGCGCAAACAGTTTGATGAGGCTTTTGAAGAAAAGCGCACCAAGCTGACGCAAGGCGATGATTTACAGCCTGGCGTAACCAAGATGGTTAAGGTGTACTTGGCTGTTAAGCGTCGTTTGCAGCCTGGCGACAAGATGGCCGGCCGTCACGGTAATAAAGGTGTGGTCTCTAAGATTGCACCAGCGGAAGACATGCCATTTATGGCCGATGGACGTGCGGTTGACATCGTCCTGAATCCGCTTGGCGTACCTTCCCGTATGAACGTGGGCCAGATTCTGGAAACCCATTTAGGTTGGGCGGCCCAGGGTATTGGTAAGCGCATCGATGCGATGGTCAAAGAGCACGTAAAGCAAGCTGAGCTACGTAAGTTCCTCAAGCAGCTTTACAACGAGACCGGCCGGATCGAAGACATCGACAACTTTACGGACGAGCAAATTACAGTACTGGCTGAGAATTTACGCCAAGGCTTACCATTTGCTACCCCGGTATTTGATGGTGCAACTGAAACTGAGAT